>JBDRFW010000001.1:0-13579 GCA_043818415.1 Chloroflexota bacterium
ACGTTGGCGCCGGCGCCGAGCGAGTTAATACGTATGGTGGTGGTGCTGCCGGCGGGTGGTATCGGCGGGAGCCAGTCGGGCTCCGCCCTCATGGCGAAGGCGACGTCACCGGCGGTGACCTGGAAGGGCTTCATGATAAAGACGGGGGGTTCGCCGGGTTTCTGGGCCTCCACCTCGACGTCGTACCAGCCGGAGCCGATATTACCGCCCCAGGCGGTCTTGGGGACGTTGAAGACGAGCGTAAAGTCCCCGTTGCCGTCGGCGGCGGTCCCGGAAGGAACGGGCAGCTCCATGCCGGCGAAGCGGATATGGGTCACGTTAGCACCGCTGGGGTAGTTGGTGGCGTTGATGGCGACCTTGCTGCCGGCCTGCCCTATGTTGGGGTTCAGTGTAATTTCCGGGAAGTAGAAGAGGTACATATCGGTCGCCTGCATGCCCATGTTGTTTATTATGGCGTTCCGGTCCCAGTCCATGAAGCCCAAGGGCGGCTGGACATCGAACTCTAGGTGGGCAAAGAAGGTCTTGGCATTGCCGCTTATGGTGGCCGTGCCCTTGATATCAGCAAAGTAGTGGCCGGGCGGAACCTGGGCCGGCGTCAGAGTAAGGGTGGCGCTACCGGAGCCGCCGGGCGTGACGTTGACCGAGGAACTGGAGAAGGCGGTGTTAATGCCCGGCGGAATCTTGTCCATGGACAGGGTGACGTTGGCGGCGCTCCCCAGCGACCTGATGCGAATCAGGGTGGTGGCGCTGCCGCCCGGTGGTATCGGCGGGAGCCAGTCGGGGTCGGCCCGGAGGGTAAAAGCCTGGTCCGCGGCGATTACCTGGAAAGGCTTCACGATGTGTACCGTGGGTTCGCTGGTTTTTTGCGCTTCCACCTCGATATCGTACCAGCCGGGGGCAGTGGTGGCGTTCCACATGGTCTTGGGCACGTTGAGAACGAGGGTGAAGCCGCCGGTTTCGTCGGCGGCTGTCCCGGCGGGCACGGGCAGCTCCATTCCGGCGAAGCGGAGGCGGGTCACCGTGGCGTTTGCCGGATAATCGGCGGCCTGGATGGTGACCCTGGTGCCGGCCTGCCCCGTGTTGGGATTGAGCGTGATTTCCGGGAAATAGAAGAGGTACTTGTCCTGGGAGGACATGCCCATGTTATTTATTATGGTATTCATGTCCCAGTTCTTGAACTCCGGAGGCGGCTCCACGTCGAAGTCGAGGGGTACCGTAAAGGCCGAGTCCGCCTCGGCGGGGATATTGCGGTCGAGGGCCTGGTTGCTGTTGCCGTCAATCCACCCGACGATGGTTATCGTGTAGTGGCCGGGCGTAGTCCCCTGGAGGTAGAAGTCCTTGGAGGCCGTGCCGGCCGCCGGTACGGTGGCGTTAGTCGTGGCGGGGCCGTCGGTGGCGTTCCAGTGGGCCTGGGCGCCGCCCGGTATGCCCCAGCCGTCCAGTATCTCCTGGACCGCCAGGGTCACGTTGACGCTGTTATACCCGAGGGCCTTGACGTTGACTCTCGTCTGGCTGTAGCCCCCCGGTGGTATCGGCGGTATCCAGTCCGGGGTGGCTTCCATGCTGAAGACGGCATCGCTCCGCATCAGGTTGAAGTCCTCGACGATGTACTGCGACCCGCCGTCGGACTTGGAAGCGGAGAACTCCACGCCGTACATGCCCGGCTGGAGGTTCCAGGCCTCATTGACGATGAAGGAGCCGGAGAAACCGCCGCCGCTATCCGCCACCAGGCCAGTGGTTGGTAACGGCAGAGACTGCCCGCTGAAGCTGATGCTGGTGATATTGGCGCCGGCTGGCAGGCTGGTGCCGGTATAGCTCACCTGGGTGCCGGCGGGGCCGCTCTTGGGCGAAAGCATGACCTCGGGGAAGAAGACGCCGTGCTCAAACTCGGTACCCTGCCACTGCTGGTCCCAGGCGCCCTGGTCCATGCCCATCGTGCCGCCCATGAAGCCGGCAGGCGGCCCGACCGGGAGTTCCATGTGGTAGTCGCGCCGGGTGCCGCCTTCAACGGCGACGATGTTGAAGGGATAGGGTCCGGGAGAGATATCCCCGGAGGGTTTCAGCACCAGGGTCGCCGTGGCGGTGCCACCGGCGCTGGTGACGTTGACCGTCCTCGAAGTCGGGTTCCAGGTCTGGGTGATGGTGCCGAAGGCGGCAAAGAGGCCCTCGGTGCTCAGGGTGACCGACGGTGTCTTGCCGGGCAGGGCGGTCACGGTGATAGCAATCTGGCGTCCGTTGGCGTCGCCGGCCGGTATCGGCTCCAGCCAGTTCGGGCTCACCTTGATGGAGAAGGTATCGTTGGCGCCCATTATCTGGAACGGTATCATCCTGATGGTGCCGGCCACGTTCACCTCGAGGGGGTGGGGCCCGGAAGGCAGCTGCGGTGTGGTTATCACCGCGGAGAAGGCGCCGGCGGCGTCCGTGGTCGTGGCCACGGATGCCGTCACGTCAGTGGGCCCGAGGCGGATGGACGTCAGGTTCTGGCTTTTGGGGAAGCCATAGCCGCTGACGGTTACCTGCTGGCCCACCGACCCGAAGGGGGATGACAGGGTTATCATGGCCATGCCCATGTCCATGAAGCCGCTGGAGGGCGTTATCTCCAGGGTGAAGTCCGCCCACATCTCCTCGGACGGATTGGCCGCGTTATAAGCCCGCACGGATATGGGGTAGTTGCCCATCGGGGTGCCGCTGGAGATATTGAGCCTCAGCTCGCGACTCTCCATGCCGCCGACCGGCGGGGTAACGTTAGCGCTGGTAAAGCTGGAGGTGACACCCATCGGCAGCCCCTCGATGCGCAGGATGACGTTGGGACTGGGCGGGGTGCTGGCCAGCGACCTCACCGAGATGCTGACGCTGGCGGTCTCGCCCGCCGGCCGCGCCAGCCACCCCGGGGAAGCCCCGACGCTGAATTTCTGGTTGGAAGATACCACCTGGAAATCGAAGCCGCCCATGCGGTCGTTAGGCGAGGTGCCCACGACGACATCGACGGGGAAATGGCCGGGCCCGGTCGGCATCCCGAAGGCGGTAGCCGGCACGGTGAAGACGCCGGAGAACGAGCCGTCCGACGAGGTGGTGATGGCGTTGCTCAGGACGTCAGTCTGGGCGAAGGTCAAACTCTGCACGGCGGTACCGGCGTGGAAGCCGGAACCGGCGAAGGTTACCGTATCCCCGACGCGGCCGTAGCTGGGGGTCAGGGTGAGCATGCCCATGCCGTAGCCCTGGGGCGGCATGATGGAGAGCTCCAGGTTGATACGGGTTCTTTTCTCGCCCACGTCCCAGACATTGTTGCTGTTGGTATCCACCCACCCCTCGAGTCCCGCCGGGTACTGGCCCATGGGTATCATGCCGGGCAGTATCAGGGTCAGCTCGAAGTGGTTCTGGCCTCCCGGAGGGGCGCTCAGGGTATAGACGGTCTGGTTGACACCGTTCCACCCGGTGGTGACGCCGGGCGGCAGGCCATTGACCGCCATCTTGACCGTCGGTGAGGCGCCGCCCAGGGCTTTAAGGATGCCGGAGGTCACCGGCTGGCCGCCGGGCTCTCCCTGGAGGAAGTTGGGGGAGAGGCTGATGGTGAAGGTATCATCGCTGCCGAAAACGTTGAAGTTGACGTCGGCACGTGTGTTGGGAGCTACCGTAACTCTGACCAGGTAGCTGCCGGGGAGGATGGCCTGCCCGCCGACGCTGGCCGGGACGGTAAATGAGCCGGAGAAGCTGCCCTGGGGCGACGTGGTGATTTGCTGGGCCAGGGTGATATTATCGCCGCCGAAGGTGATATCCAGGACCTGGGCGCCGGTGGGGAAATTGGAGCCGCTGAAGGACACGCTGGTGCCCGCCGTGCCGTTATTGGGGTTGATGGAGAAGATGGGCATACCGTAGCCGGCGGAGGCCCCCACGTCTATCTCCAGGTTGCGGAACTCCTGCTGCGCCCCGGCGGTGGCCTTGACCGCCAGGGAGTAATGTCCCATCGGCGTCGAGGGCTTGGGCTGGATTTCCAGAGATGACATAATGGTGCCGCCGATGGGCGGCGTCAGCGTGGTCGCCGTTTGCCAGCCGCTGCCGTCGAAGCGCCACTCGATGTTGGGCGGTCCCTCCACCCTCAGGGTGATGTTGGCGGAGGAGTTGCCGACCGACTGGACGTTGATCGAGGTGGAGACGGGTGTCCCCGGCGCGGCCTGCACGAACATCGGGGAAAGGTTGATGTTGAAGCTGGCCTGGTCGCTGACCAGGGTGAAGTCGGCGTTGGCCATGCGGTCGTAGGGATAGGTGCCCACCACGACCTCGACCGGGTAGTTGCCGGCGGTCAGTCCCGGCGGGACCTGTAGCGCGGCGGACAGCGCGCCGTTACCGTCCGTGCTGATACTGGGCAGGCTGGCGACGGCGTCGTTCTGGGAGTTGGGCGGCCCGAAGTACAGGTGGGTCAGCGCCGTGCTGGCGGGGAAGCCGCTGCCGCTGATGTTAATCCAGGTGCCCAGCGGGCCGACGGTGGGGTTGAGATAAATCGAGGCCATGCCGAACCCGGCCGGAGGCACGATGTCCATCTCCAGCGGGATGCGGTGTACCTCGGCGGTGCCGGTGCGCTGGCCCTTGATGTTAACCGTATAATGACCGGCGGGAAGCCAGTCGTTAATGCTCAGGTTGAGGTCGGTGCTGATGACGCCGCCGGGCGGCGCCGTGATATTGGAGGAGGAGAAGTTGGCAGAAATATCGGATGACAGTCCTTCCAGGGAAAGGCTCACGTTCGGGGAGGAGGAGCCGACCGCCTGGACCTTTACCAGGGTGCTGACCTGGTCGCCCTGCTCGACCCAGAGGAAGGATGGGGAGGCCTGGAGGACAAAGGTATCGCCCTGTCCGGTGATGGTAAAGTACTTTATCACGGACTTATCATTCGGACTGGTGCCCACCCGGAACTTGACGGGATAGGAGCCGGGGGGCAGAATTCCCGGGACGCGGAAGGAGCCCGAGAACTTGCCCACGGAAGCGCCCGAGGTGGGCACGCTGATGGTGGGCAGGCTCTGGCCGGTAATCAGGTCGAGCTGCCCGAAGACAATCTCGGTAACCTGGCTCGGGGAGCTATCGGTAAAGCCGGAGCCGGAGAAATTCACGTTCTGGCTGTTGCCGCCGAAGTTCGGGCTGAGGCTAATCTGGGCCATGCCGAAGCCGGCCGGCGGCTGCACGGTGAGCTCCAGGGACATTCGGTGCTCGGCGCCTCCGGTCACCCAGCCCTTGACGGTGATGGCGTAGGTGCCGCTCGGGGCCGTCAGGCCGGCGGTCAGGGACAGGTTCCGGGAGGCCGACCCCCCGGCGGGTACCGAGACGGAGTTGTTGCCGCTGGCGGGGGTATTGACCGGCAGAGAGCCGAACTTGTACGTCAGCCAGCTCGGCGCGCCCTCGATGGCCAGGTTGATGGAGGGACTGCTGCCGCCCATGGAGTAGATATTGACCGAGACCGTTGCAGAGTTGGCCCCCTGCTCCGTGGCTACGGTAGTGGACTGCGGCGAGACACCCAGGGAATAGGTCTCCCCCGTGCCCAGAATCTGGAAGTCCCTCTCGGCGAAGTCGCCGGTGTTCTGGACGATGGCCTGGAGGCGGTAGTTGCCGGAAGGTATGCCCTGCGGTATGGTGACCGTCCCGGTAAAGCCGCCGGCGTTGACGGTGATAGTGGCCGGGCTCGTCGGCAGGGTGGCATCGGTGAAGACCTCCTTAATAGTTATGGTCTGGCCCTGGGTGGCCGGCGGGAAGTTGGAGCCGGTGATGGTTATCGTATCGCCGACCTGCCCGTAGGACTGGGACAGCGATAAGCCGGGGCCCCACGCTGCCGGGGGCGGGATATCCAGGGTTACATCCGTCATCCGGTTGATGGCGGGGTCGGCGCTGCTGCCCTCGATGTTGATATGGAACATGTCCGGCGAAGCCCAATCGGCCACCGTGATGCTGAGCGTGGCCGAGACGGTCTGTCCGGCGCCGGGGGTGACGCTGGCCGCGGAAAGGTTGCCGGTTACCCCGGGCGGCGCGTTGGCGCTGAGCGTGACCGGGGCGCTGAAGCCGTTGATGGAGGTCACGTAAACGGTAACCTGGCCGGAGTTACCCGGCGGTATGGAAACGAATTGCGGTGAGGCCGACATCGCGAAGTCCGGGTCGACGCCGGAAGTTATAGTTAGCTGGAATATGGCGGAATTCGAAGCCGAGACCGCCTTCACGGCGAAGTTCCCGCCGGGAGTGTCGGCGGGGATGGTCAACTGGGCGGTCCAGGTGCCGTCGCCGGCTATTTGCCCGGTGGCCAGTGTTACTCCAACGCTGGGCCCCGAGTCCCACCTCAGGGTCACGTTATCGCCGGGGGTAAACTGGGAGGCGAAGAAGTTCGTCTGAGCGCCGGCGGCCACCATGGACGGCGAAGCCGAAAGCAGAGACTGCCCGGCCACGCCGACGTTGACGGAAAAGAAGAAGCCCCGCTGCAGGCCGCCGTAGGCAGACGTCTGCCCGCCGATCCCGACCTGGTAGTTGCCCGAAGGCGTCATGGCGCTGGCCCCAAGGGTCAGGGTTACCGGCTGTGTTTGTCCGGCGCCGAGGGTTACCTGGGTGGGAGAGAGGATAGAGCTGGCCGCTATCTCCGGGGGCCCGTTGAACTGCAGGTTAACCGTGCCCGTGAAATTGTTCACCGAGGTCACGTTGAAGGTCTCGGTGATGTTGTCCCCGGCCGCCAGCATGAAGGAAAAGCGGTTCTGGCTGTGGGCGATGTTGAAATAAGGGGTGGGCGGCGCCGCGGCGGTGGTGGCGTTAGCCGAGTTGGACAGTCCCGACCAGAGGTTGGCGTCGTCCTTGGTCTTAATCGCGAAGAAATAGGTGGTATTATCGCTCAGCCCGTTGACGGTGAAGTTCTCGCTCGAGCCGGCCGGCTGCGGTGGGGGTACCCCCTGCGCCGGGGTGGCGTTGCCCCACGTGGTGTTGTCCCCGATGCTCGCGGCGGCGTAGCGTATCTCGTACTGGGCGGCCTGCCCGGTGTTATCGTCGTCGCCGGGGGCCGTCCAGGCCAGGGTCGCGGAATCGTAGGTCGCGCTGACCGCCGCCAGGTCGGTAACGTTGGCCGGAGGCGTGGTGTCCTGGGGCGAGGACTGGGGTGGCGGCTCCAACGTGAAATGCACCGTTATCGGGGAGCCCGGTGTTGCCGTGATATTGGTCTGGTTGGCGGAGGCGAACCCCTGGGCGTTGACCACGACCGTATAGCCGGGCCCCGGGGGCACGGTGACGCTGTACTGGCCGGAGGCGTTGGTCGGCAGGGAATCATAGGTAGTCTGTGGGGAGGCCGTCAGGAAGGCCCGGACGCTGGCGCCCTGGATGGGACTGGAAGCGTTATCGCTGACGACGCCCTGGATGATGCCTCCCGGCACCAGCGAGAAATTGACAGTGGTGGTGGCGTTGGCGGTAACGTTCTGGCCGGTGGCGTGCCCGGTGATGAAACCCGGTTTGACGGCGGAAAGCTGGTAATTATTACCTTCAGGTACGGTGACGTTGTACCCTCCGGAAGCATTGGTGCTGGCATTCCAGCCCGGCGTTTGCGAGCCCGAGGCAAAAACGAGGACGGTGGCACCGGCGACCGGGTTGGTGGCATTATCGGTGATCTGCCCGGCCAGGGTGCCTTCGTTCTGGGCCAATGCCGGCAGGGGCATCAGCCCGAAGATGAAAACGGCGGTAACCATGATACGGAAGATGAAACTCAACGATGAAACGGAGAATTTTCCTGACCTGCGCATTATTCTTTACCTCCCGATATGGCAATTTCAAATAATAAGGCGGCAGGTATACCTGCCGCCTCTGGGTACGCTTAGTTCGACTGGCCGTTCCGCAGCGGGATGCCGTGTTTTTCGGCGAAGGCGTAAAAGGCGTCCCGGGGTATGCGGTTCTGGCCTCCGGGGAGCCGGAAGGCACCCAGGTTCCCTTTTTCAATCCATCGCAGGACGGTAACCTTGCTGACCCCGCAGCACCTGGCGACGGCACCGGTGGTGAGGTATTCCGGGTAAGATTTCAATGAGTTTGATTCCAAGCTGTGCCTCCTTAAACCTGGTAGAGCGGTGCGGGCGTCCGGCCGGAGTTGCTTACGTTGTTCACACGGCTGACGCTGTTGACGAAAGTACTGGGATAACTTTAGTCTTGCCGGGTTACAGGCGGGTCACAAAAAGCGGCGCAACCTGCACAAAAAAATCACACTTTTCCCTTAATAGGGTGGACGGTGTGATTAAGTGTTGTGGGGGAGGTAGAAGAGCTGAAACTACCAGTCGCCGCGCACGTAGCGGTTGTCACGGCGCTCGGCGCCAATGTTAGTCTCCCGGCCGTGGCCGGGGTACACGATGGTATCGTCCGGCAGTGTCATCAGCCGGGTACGGATGCTCTCGATGAGCTGGCGCCGGCTGCTCCCGGGCATGAGGGTGGTGCCGATGCCGCGCCGGAAGAGCGTATCGCCGGTGAAGACCTTGTCGCCGGAGAGCAGGCAGATGCTGCCCGGGGTGTGTCCCGGCGTATGTACCACCGTGAACTGCCAGCCGCCGATATCGATAACGTCCCCCTCGCGGAGGAGTCGGTCGGGGGGGTGGGGTGTCGGGTAGGAGATGCCGAACTGCGAGCTGTAAGCCCCCCGCCCCTCGAGGAAATCGGCGTCCTCGACGTGGATGGCCACCGCCGCGCCGGTCCGGTCCTGGATATCGTACAGGGAGGCGATATGGTCGGAGTGGCCGTGGCTCAGCACGATGACGGTAATATCGAGGCCGGTCTCGTCGATGGACCGGCGGATGTCCTGGCCGTTGCCGCCGGGGTCGATGACCATGCCCTCGCCCGCGGACTTCAGGCCGACGATGTAGCAGTTGGCCGAGAGTGAGCCAACGACCAGCCTCTTGATAATAACGTCGTCATCCATATCGAGCGGGCGTCGGGCGGGACCGGGACTTGCCTTTAACGGGACAAAAATTCGCCCTCTGGGGGCATTTCCAAAATAGCAAAGTCGGGCGGATTAAGCAAGTCCGGCTACGGGCTGACCGTAAGGGGCTGCCTGGCGACGCGGCGCTGCCGCAGGGAATTGACCCGGGCCAGGAACTCCAGGGGCCCGAAGGGCTTCCTCATGAAGTAATCGGCGCCGGCGTTGATGGCCCGGACGCTGCTCTCGGTGCTGGCGTTGGCGCTGACGACGATGAGCGGTGCGGCGGAGACCCCCCGTATTTTCTCGCAGAGCTTCCAGCTTTCATTGCCGGGGCTTTCCCTGACGATGACGACGTCATAGGCTTGGGCGTCCAGCCGCGCCAGGCCTTTCCCGGCGTCGGGCACCACCTCGACCCCGTAGCCATCCCTGGCCAGGAGGTCGGCCAGGACCGGGTAGACCGTCATATAGTTAAAAAAGAGGGCCTGCTTACTCATGTTACACTTTTAATTTAAAGCAACGGGCCGGGTCTGAAAAGCAAAAAACCCTCCATTTCCGTTAAGGGTTGACCCCCATTATCGGCCGAATTGGGGGCTATCCCCCAGTCAAATTAGTGAGAAGTATTGATGCTCAACGGGCGGATAACTATTACATTAGTACTATAAGCGCCACAGTACTCGAGGCTATCCCGCCGGCGCGTTACGGGGACAATGCAGGAAAAACAGGCAACCGGCGTTTTTCTGGAGATGCTCATCGTGGTGGTGATACTCGGCCTTCTCTCCGCCATCGCCATGCCACATGTCAGCCACCTGTTCGGCAAGGGTAAAGCCGAGTCCTGGGGGTCGGAGCTTCACAACATCCAGACGGCCGCGGTGGGGATGCTTTTTGACAGCGGCACCGGCGTCCTGGTGCCCGTCGGCCCCACGGCCGACATGACCGTGGTCCACACCACCGATAGCCCTCCGCTGGTGCTGGCCGATTACCTGGGCGGCCTGGATGGCGGCGCGGTGAGGCTGGGGTGCCAGTATATCTTCTCCGCCGACGGCACGGTGCGGCAGCTGCTGCCCTAGTCCGGGTAGGGCTCCGGCGGCGGGGGCTGCATCACGTTTATCCGGTACGGGCTGTAGGGCATGTGATAGGTGGTGGGACTGTCCGGGTGGTTCAGCGGCGACCCCGCGATGCTGGCGCCCTGGGCTTCTTCTATCCAGTCCCGGTGGTAGGGGGACATGAAGGTCAGCCGGTAAACGAACTTGAGGAACTTCCAGCGACCGTCCTCCTTGACGTACTCCATGTCATACTTCCCGAGGCACAGGAACGGGGTCAGCTGCCCGTTGACCCGCAGGGAAGCGTACCCGTGGGAATGCCACAGGCCCCTGGCCCGGGTACCGGCCCGGTTAATCTCGATGATGGGGTTCACCGTCATGTGTATCGCCATGAACCCCGCCGTGAGGTGGCTCTCCTCGCTGAAGACGGTGCTCCAGAGTCGCTTGACGCCCTCGATGCCCTCGTAGACGCCGCTGTCCTCTATCTCCAGGGACACCCCCGGCGTTTTCTGGGCGAAGAGGGCCGGTATCTCCGCCCGCTGGCCGATGTGGTAGAGGTGCGAATACAGCGACTGCAGCTTCCATATCTCCAGGTAGTCTTTAGTGCGGGCGTTCTCCGCCACCTGCTCCTTGAGGCGGAGCACCTCGGCTTCCATTTCCGCCATCGTCATGGCCATGGTTCACATCTCCTTTCCCCCTCGCGGGGGAGCAGACTTTTGAGGCTCTATGCGGGCCTTTGACCCTAGTATCCCCTCTTCCGGTGGATGATGTTGCGCAGTTGCCGGCCGGCCTGGTAGCGCCGGATGTCCTCGCAAAAAACGTCGGTGGCGCGCGCCATGTAGTCTTCCATGCCGCCGGCGATGTGGGGACTCAGGATAACGTTGTCCAGGTCCCAGAGTCGACTCTCCGGGGGGAGGGGCTCCGGGGTGGTGACGTCCAGCCCGGCCCCGGCAATCCTTTTTTCCTCCAGGGCGCGGACGAGGGCCTCTTCATCGACGATGCCGCCCCGGGCGATATTGATGAGGTAGGCGGTGGGCTTCATCGCCCTCATCTCTTTCTCCCCGATGAAGCGCCGGGTCTCCCCGGTCAGGGGAACGCAAATCACCACGAAGTCGCTCTCCGCCAATAGTTCCGGCAGCCTGTCCGCCGGCAGCAGGCGGTCGACGTACCGGCCCCGCCCCTCCCGCCGGGTCGAGCGGCGGGTGGCGACGACCCTCATGCCGAAGGCCTTACACAGCCGGGCCACCTCCTGCCCGATGCTGCCCAGTCCCACGATGCCCGCCGTCTTGCCGTACAGAACCGTCGTGGGGAACCGCTGCCACTGGTGCTTTTGCTTCTGCTCGAACCACCGCGGTACCCTTTTCACGAACATCAGCATGAAACCGAGCACGAACTCGCCGATGGGCGCGGCCGTGATGCCGCTGACGCCGGTAATGGTCACGGCGCTCTGCCAGATATCGCTTTGAGTCAGGCGGTCCACCCCGGCGGACATCATCTGGACCCATTTCAGCTTCGGAGCACGCGCGGTGATGTCCGGCGGCAGGATAAGCCCGAAAATCACCTCCGTTTCCGCCAGCAGGGCGTCGAGCTTTTCCCGCCCGGGCATGTCCCCGCGCAGCTCGTTGTGGACCAGAGCCGAGGCATCCGTGATGTTTATCCCCGTACCGGCGAGGGTAATCCGCCGCAGGGTCGCCTCGTCGGCCTGCGGCATCGCCCGGTCGAAGGCGGGGGTCATTACCAGTACGTTGAGCGGTTTCATCGAAAGGGCTCTTCCGGTTATCGTAACATGGCGCTCGCGGGTTTGACAAACAACTTGATAAAAAACGGGATATTATGCGACAATGAAGTGCCTTGCTCCGGGGTAGTAATCTTCGCAACGCTGGTTGACCATGAAAAGCAGACAGGTAAAGAGCCCGGAAAATAGCCCCTCTCCACCACGCCAGGGCGCCGGTGCGGTTCCCGGCAGCGGCTTCGACATGTGGGTGCTGATGGACAACGCCCACTTCGCTATCGCGCGGTCGCGTTTTCTGGAAATATCCCAGTTCGACCTCACCAAGGAGCAGGCCCAGGTCCTCTACGTGCTCCAGGTCTTCGGCGGCTCGGCCACGCAGACCCAGATAGCCGACTTTACCATGCGGCAGCACCACTCGGTGTCTACCCTGGTCAACCGCATGTGCAAGGAAGGCCTGGTCAGGAAGGAAAAGGACCCGGCGGGACGGGGGTTCCGCATCTTCGTCACCAAAAAGGGGAAGGATAAATACGCCCGGGTGACGAAGAACTCGGTGGAGATGATTTTTTCCTCCCTGTCACCGGCGGAAAAGAAAAGCTCGCCTCGTACCTGGGCCAGCTGCTCAAGACGGCGCGCGACCTGCTCGGGCTGGACTACAAGCCGCCTTTCCTGAAATAGCCGCCGGTGGCCTGAAACCACTACTTCCTGGGCTTCTTTGCCTTGATTTCCTGGTCGTAGGACACCCCGGGGGTGCCGTCGGTATAGGTGCGCTGGTAGCCGCCCGTCAGCATAAGTTCCATGAAGACGATGGGTTTGCCGATTCTCTTGAAGTTCAGCGGACAGTGGTACACCCCCGGCGGAATGGTGACGACGGAGGGGCTATCGATGGTGATGATTTCGCCCTCCTGGCCCATGGAAAGCTCGATTTCGGCGTCGAACTCGCGCACGTCCAGCGGGTTGCCGCCGAGGAAGCACAGCACCTGGTAGAAGTCGTGGTTGTGGGTCTGGGGAGGCATGACGAAAGCCTCGGCGACCGGCTGGTAGGCCATGATAAGACCGCAGTTCAGCTCGTTATCGTGGGCCGATACCGATTCCAGCTTGAAGACCGATTTGTATGGGTTTCTCAGGACATATTTTTCGTATTCGGACCTGGCCATATTACGTTTCCCCTTTCTCTCTTCCCGGAGTCCTAGTACATGCTTTCCAGCAGCTTCACGCTTTCATCGAAGTCGAAGTTTCGCGGGTTGCCCTGCTGGGCGAAGTCGTTGGCGTACTGCCACTTGATGATGTGGTGGGCGTCCTCCTTTTTAAAGTCGAACTGCCGGTGCAGGTTGCCCGTCTCGATGTCCAGGTCTTCGAGCAGCCTCTCTATTTCCCCGAACCAGCGGTCGGAGGCCTGCACCCGGCTCATGCCCCGGGTATCGACCCCCATGGCCGCGGCCATCTCGGCGAAGCGGTCATGGCAGACGGGCTGGTTGTACCTCTCCCCCGGGACGGTCACCACGGCGCTGGCCAGGCCGTGATGGACCTCGTAGAGGACGGAAAGCCCGTGCCCCATGGCGTGCACGATGCCGACATTCCCGCCGGAGATAAGGCCGATGGCCGCCATGGATTCCGCCCAGCACATGCTCTCGCAGGCCTCGTGGTTCATGCGGTTGTAGCTGAACTCCCGGAGGCTCCCGGCGATGGCCCTGATGGCCTCCAATTGCAAAGCCCGGTTGTAGCGCGACGGCAGCCGGCAGACATAAGACTCGAAGGCGTGCGCCAGGGCGTCAAGCCCCGTCTGGGCGGCCACGTGACGCGGCATCATGCGCACCAGCAGGGGGTCGTTGATGGCCATCCGGGGCCCCAGCCCCGGCAGGACGGTCAGCAGCTTGGCCTTGACTTTAGTATTGACGATAGCGG
>JBDRFW010000002.1:0-14988 GCA_043818415.1 Chloroflexota bacterium
GTCAGGTGGGTATAGACCTGAGTGGTAGATATGTTGGCATGTCCCAGCAGCTCCTGGACCGACCTCAGGTCCGCCCCGCCGCTAAGCATGTGGGTGGCGAAGCTGTGCCGCAGGGTATGGGGGCTAATCTTGGCGCTCAACCCGGCCGACTTGGCGTACTCCTTGAGCTTCTGCCAGAACCCCTGGCGGGTGAGCCGATCGCCGCGGGCGTTGAGGAACATCGCGGTCCCCTTGCGGCCGTGGGCCAGCTTGAGGCGGTCTTCATCGACGTACTGCTGCACGGTCTTGGCGATTTGCTCGTACAGGGGGATGATGCGCTCCTTGCGCCCCTTGCCGAAGCACCGCACGAAGTAGTCACCCTCGGTGTTGACATCGCCCAGGTTCAGGGCCACCAGCTCGCTGATTCTCATGCCGCTGGCGTAGAGCAGCTCCAGCATGGCGCGGTCCCGCCGGGCCTCGGCGGTGGACAGCTTGGACGGTTGCTCCAGCAGCTGCCGGACCTGGCTGATGGAGATGGGCTTGGGCAGTGCCTTGCCCACGCTCGGCGAGCTCATATTTTCGGTGGGGTTGGTCTTGATTTCGCCCTCCGCTACCAGGAAGCCGAAGAAAGAGCGGGACGCCGCCACCTTGCGCGCCACCGTCGTCGCCACATAACCGCGCTCCTTGAGGTCGAGCAGGTAGCCCAGCATGCTCTGCCGGCTGAAGCTTGCCCAGGATGGCGCGGCCCCCTGCTTGGCCGTCTCCCTTTGAGTGAAGTCGGCCAGCCCGGTGAGGTCGTTGCGGTAGGCCACGATGGTGTGTTCCGAATAACCCTTCTCTACCGCCAGATAGTTGAGAAAGCTATCGATAAGCTTAATCATGCCACTCCTCGCTATTTGAAGATTGTACCGGCACCGAACCCGGCCTAATTGTAAGACTATTTAACATAGTATTTTAACATAATATTTTACCGTATTAAAGTACCGTGTCAAGTGGGGGCTTTTCCCCCGCACCACCCATTTCTCCTATGACCAAATAGCTATTGTAAATGGGACGAAAGGTATATAAGATGAATTTGAAATAACCGTAGATAATATAGAAAAAAATCAAGGCTAATATGGCGGACCCCACCAAAAAAACCCAGAGCACCCTGAACAAGTACTCGCCTCAGCCGGAAGCCCTACAGTTAATCCCCGAGGCCATGGCGCGCAAGTACCTGGCCATACCCCTGACCATAGAGGGCAACGTCCTGCGCGTGGTCATGGCCAACCCGTCCGATATTCTGGCCCTTGAAGCCCTGGCCAGCTGGAGCCAGATACGCGTCGAGCCCGAGTCTGCCCCCGCCGAAGAAATTCTGGAAGCCATCGACTTTAACTACAAGGCCTATGACGAGATCGAGAAACAGATTTCCAGTATTTCCCGCGCCGATGTTAGCAAGACGAATAAACAGCTGAGCATCGATACGGCCACCGAGGCGCCGGTAGCCCAGGCCCTGACGCTGATTGTTGACGAGGCGGTCAAGGCCCGGGCATCCGACATTCATATCCAGCCGGGCGAGGATAAAATCAGGGTACGCTACCGCATCGACGGCACCCTCCATGACATGTTTACGATGCCGTTAACGACACTGACGCCGATAATCTCCCGGATTAAAATCATGGCCAACATGAACATCGCCGACCACCACCGCCCCCAGGACGGCCAGTTCTCCGTGAAGACGAAGGGACGCCTCATCGATATCCGCGTGGGCATCATCGCCACCGTCTACGGTGAGATGGCGGTGCTGCGCCTCCTGGACAAGTCCCGGGCATCTCTGGATCTGTCCGACCTCGGTTTCCTCCCCGACAGCCAGGAGAAGTTCGAAAATATGCTCAAGGTGCCTTACGGCATCCTCCTGGTCAGCGGCCCGACCGGAGCGGGTAAGACCACCACCCTTTACGCTGCGGTCAACTCCCTCGACCAGGTTGAGCGCAACATTATCACCGTGGAAGACCCGGTAGAGTACCGGTTCTCCGATATCAACCAGATTCAGGTCAACCCCCGGTCCGGCATCACCTTCGCCAGCGGCCTGAGGTCAATACTGCGTCTCGACCCCGATGTCATACTCATCGGCGAGATACGTGACGCCGAGACCGCCAACATCGCCATACAGTCGGCCCTGACCGGGCACCTGGTGTTGTCCTCAATCCACGCTAACGATGCCGTCGGCGTGGTGCTGCGCCTCATGGACCTCGGCGTGGAGCCCTTCCTAGTATCATCGGCGCTCATCGGGGTCGTCGCCCAGCGCATGGTGCGCCGCGTCTGCCCCAACTGCGCCCGGCCCATCGAGGCATCACCCGCGGAGAGCCTGGTTTATACCCAGGAGATAGGCGAGGAAAGGAAGGAGTTCGTCTACGGGGCCGGGTGCAAGTCATGCGCCAACAGCGGCTACCGGGGACGCGCCGGCATATTTGAAATATTCGTCTCCAGTGACGAGATTAAAACGATGCTGGTCAAGGGTACCACCGCCACCGAGCTGCGCCACCAGGCAATAAATGAAGGGATGGTCACGCTGCTGCGAGACGGCATGTCCAAGGTCAAGGAAAATATCACCACGCCCTCGGAAGTCCTGCGCAACGCTTACACCGTCGGGTAACATTATCGGAATGTCAGAAAGCAGGGGAGCAATGTCTTAATGCTTTATCAGTATATGGCCTGCAGTGAATCGGGCGAGATAGTTAAAGGGAAGTTGACGGCGACCAGCGAAGAAGCGATTACCGATATGCTGGGCTATGCCGGCTACCGCCTGATAAACCTGAAACCGTATATTCCCTTCCTGAGCCTGGGCAAGCTGACTTTGCAGCTGTTCCCCGTCAAACCCGCCGAAATCATCCTGCTCTACCGCCAGCTGGCCCTGCTGCTGGAGTCCGGCGTCAACATCGTCACCGCCCTGGATCTGCTGCAAGAGCAGATATCCAACCGTTCCATGAAACGGGTGGTTACCGACGTCATCAGCGACCTCCGCGGCGGCAACCAGCTTTCCGCCGCCATGGCCAAGCACCCGGATGTATTTTCCCCGATGAGCTGCCGGACGCTGAGCATCGGCGAGCAGACCGGCGGCCTCGAGATGATGCTGCGCCAGGTGGCCGATTACATGGAGAAGGAGCTCGCCACCAGCAAGGGCATCAAAGGCGCCCTGATGTACCCGGCCATCGCCGCGGTGGTCGCGGTCATCGTGGTCGGCGTGCTGATGGTCTTTGTCCTGCCGGCCTTCGCCGACCTCTACGGGTCGCTGGGCGCCGAGTTACCTGCCATAACCAAGATGATGATGGACGCCTCCGTCATACTCCGCGAGTATATCGGCCATATCCTGCTGGGGATACTGGTGGTGGTGGGAGCCGTCATCATCTATATCAAGACGCCGGACGGGCGGTACAAGTTCGACGGGTTAATGCTGCGCGTGCCACTGATGGGGCGGGTAAGGCACCTCAACGAGCTGTCCCGCTGCTGCCGCAGTATCTCCTTGCTGTACACGGCCGGCCTGCCGCTGACGGAGATTATGCCCCTGGTTATCCAGGGATGTTACAACCGGGTCATGGCGCGATCGCTCTACAATGTCCAGACGGAGATGCTCAAGGGTGAGGGACTCTCCCGGCCCATGTCCAAGGACCGCCTCTTCCTGCCGATGATGGTCCAGATGGTCAAGGTTGGAGAGGAGACCGGTAGTCTGGATGCTTCGCTGAACGCCGTGGCCCAGAACTATGAATCGGAAGCCTCGGATAAGACCAAGAACCTGATAGCCATGATCCAGCCGATTATGACGATACTCATCGCCGGGGTCGTCGGGCTTATTGCCCTGTCGATGGTCTCCGCGATGTACTCCATCTACGGGCAGGCATTTTAAACGTCGGTAAACAGCGTGATGCTGATATGAAAATAAAATTAAGTAAAGCGAGCTGGTTGATTCTCTCGGCGGGCATCTTTGTCGTCGTCCTCGCCGGCCTGGGGGTAACCCGTTCGCAGCAGCTCCAGCAGCAGTCCAAGCTGGACGAAAACCTGGTCATGTCCGAGGCGAGATTGAGCAAAATAGAGGTCACCCAGCTTGACCAGCAGCTGCAGACGCTCGGAAAGCAGGTGGCTGAAGCTGAAGCCCAGCTCAATGAGGCCAAGGACAGGCTGCGCCAGACGGTCGTGAGCGTTGATGTTACCGATAAGTTCTTCGTCATCGCCGGATACTCCAACGTGGAGGTACAGAACATCAGCAACACGGCGATACAGAAGGTAACGCTGGGAGGTGTCGGTGTCTCCACCATGTCGGTCAGCGCCCGCGTCACCGGCGCGGCGGAAGACATCATCGATTTCGTCATCAACCTGAACAGCGGCTTCACCACCGGTGTCGTAAAGTCGGCCACGATTACCATCCTCTCCGGGGAAGCCGAGGCCGGCTCATCCGCCGCTATTCAGATGGTAGTCTACTCTTATGAGGAAAAATAACAATGGCCAAGAACACTACCACGCTATATATCGATGATACCAATATCCGCCTCATGGTTACCCGGGGCAAGCGGATAACCAAGCTGGCCAACGTACCGCTGGACACAGGCCTCACCGAAATCAATACCGAGGAAAAAGAGGCGGAGCTGGTCGAAAAGATTAAACAGCTCTTCAAGACCAACCGGATAGGTGCCAGGAAGATTATCGTCGGCCTGAGCGGGCTCCATTGCCTGACGCGGCCGTTGGTGCTCCCGGAGTTGCCGCGGGCGATGCTTGACGAGGCGGTTAACCGGGAGGCCAGGCGGGTGCTGCCGGTGCCGGTGGAACAGCTCTACGTCTCCTGGCAGGTGGTGAGAGCCTCCGAGGGGAAGTTACAGGCGTTCATGGTAGCCACACCCCGCCAGATTGCGGATACCCTGCTCCGGGTACTTAATAAGGCAGGGTTCAAGCCGTACCTCATGGACATCAAACCGCTGGCACTGTCCCGGCTGGCCCGGGAAACAACCTGCATCGTGGTGGATGTGCAGACCCGGGAGTTTGACGTTGTTGTCCTGGCGGACGGCATTCCCCAGCCTATCCGCACGGTGACCTTTCCCCAGGAGTCCCTCTCGTCACGGGACCGGTTGGCGATAGTCAAGGACGAGATTAAACGGACGGTCCAGTTCTACAATTCCAACAATCCGGATAGTCCCATCCAGCCCAACGTGACCATGTACGTCTCCGGGGAACTCGCCGACGAGCCAGTCATCTACGAACCCCTGGCCCAGGAGCTGGGGTACCAGGTGGCCCCGCTATCCTCATCGCTGAAATGCATGAAACACCTTGACCCCTCCCACCACCTGGTCAATGTCGGCCTGGCGCTCAAGGAGCTGACCCGGGAAGCCGGGGCGCTGCTGCCCAATTTCAATACCCTGCCCCTGCCTTACCAGCCGCGGCAGATTTCGACCAATAAGCTGATTGCAATACCGGTGACGGCCGCCGCCATCGGCCTCATCGTCCTGCTGGCGATGACTGTCCAGGACGCTGCCGCCAACATACAATCGGTGCAAAATCAGCTGGAGGGCACCAACTTCATCCTGGAGAAGAAACAGTCCCAGATGAAAGAGCTGACCGAGAAAATAACAGCGGCGGAGAAAAAACTCGCCGGCATGGAATCCGGCCGTGACCTTTACACGAAAGCCCTGGCCTCCGTCAATAACGAAGGCGATAGAATGAACGGCGACCTCGAGGCTGCCGTGGAGACCACGGTACCAGACCTCGACCTGGCCAACATCGGTCTTGATGGCGGCGGGCTGCGGCTCCAGGGTTCGGCGGGCAGCGAACAGAAGGTACTGGAATACGCCCGGAACCTGGACGCCACCGGCCGGTTTACCGAAATCACCATCTCCAATATGTCGAGGTCTGGCGCCAGCGATAATGAGAGCGGCGCAATGAGCTTCTCTCTAATCATCAAGTTAAAAGGTATTAAATGATGGATATTGTTAATTTGCTGCAGTTAGCCAAATCGAAGGGCGCCTCTGACCTTCACATCGTGGCGGACTCGCCGCCACTGTTACGCATTAATGGAAACCTGATGCCGGCAGAGGACCAGCCCGTCCTGAGCGCCGAGGACATAGAGCAGGGACTGGCCCAGGTTACCTCCGAGAAGGAGAGGGCCGACTTTGCCAGGGACCTCGAGCTCGACTTCGGCCGCACCCTCCCCGATACCGGCCGGGTGCGTTACAACGCGGCCCGGCAGCGCGGCAGCATCACCTTGGTGATGCGTTTGCTTCCCAACACCATCCCGGCCATGGAAATCCTGGGGCTGCCCAAGGTATGCAAAGACCTGATTGTCAGGCCCCGCGGCCTGGTGGTCGTCAGCGGACCGACCGGCAGCGGCAAGTCCACGACGCTGGCCTCCATGATTGATTATTTAAACAAGACCGAGAGCCGGCGCGTGATTACCATTGAAGACCCCGTGGAGTACACCTATGCCAACGCCAGCTGTACCATCACCCAGCGCGAGCTGGGCCATGATACTCTCTCTTTTGCCGAGGCATTGCGGCATGTCCTGAGGCAGGACCCGGACGTGATTCTCGTGGGCGAAATGCGTGACCTGGAAACCGCCTCGGCGGCGCTAACCGTGGCGGAAACCGGCCACCTGGTGTTGACCACCGGCCACGCCCCCAGCGCTTCCCAGGCCGTGGAGAGAATCATCAACATGTTCCCTCCCCACGAGCGCTATCTGGCCCAGGCCCGTCTGGCTTCGCTGTTGCTCGGCATCCTCTGCCAGGCGCTGGTGCCTAAAGCCGACGGCTCCGGCCGCGTCGCCGCCATCGAGGTCATGCTGGCTAACGCTGCCGTGAGAAATCTTATCCGTGAAGGCAAGAGCTTCCAGCTGCCCAATACCATCCGTATGAACGCACACCACGGCATGGAGCTGCTCGACCAGGCTCTGGTCAGGCTGTATCGCAGCGGCGTTATCAGCAAGGAGCAGGTCTTTGATTTCTGTAATGACCGCGAAGAGATATCCAAGCTCACCGGCGAAAGGGATACCCCGGTACGGAATGAGAATGACCTGAGCCTTTCCACCCAGTTCAACTAGGCGGAACACTCCGTCAAGCCAGTAAACACTACCATTATTACGTATTACGACCCTCTGATTCCCTGGCTCGTCCTGTGGGCGTTATTCCTTTACGCTCCTGGTTGTCTCATTATCCTGGCCTATCTCTCCTTAGCCTTATCCCGTTTTAGCCTCACCCCCCTTTATCCCCTTGTGTTCCCCTCTCCAACCAAACATTCTAGCTTCCCTTGTGTCATTCCCGCGCAGGCGGGAATCCAGAGGAGGTAGGGATCTGGATTCTCGGGTCAAGCCCGAGAATGACAGAAGGAGATGTGCGGACGGGAAACACTTACGGACACTGAGCCGCGGTTACCGCGAGGGTGGTATGGGCGGGAATGGATAACCAACGATGGGGTAGGGCGTCATTCCTGCGGGCTGAGCCACCGATGTTGCGGTGGCGGATAGGGTGGGAATAAATATCTTAGAGGTTGGTGGGGGTCAGGGGGTCTTCCGGATGATGAAAAAAGAAACCTACCAGCAGCGTTTCCTGTGATCGCTGCCGGTAGGCCTTCGGTCTTGGCGATATGTTAAGTCAGATTATCCGGTCTAGTTCAGCGCTATGCCATCCTTGTACTGGGTGACCGTACCGTCGACGGTAAAGCTGTAAGTAACGTTTGCGGTGGCGAGCATCTTCGTGGTGCCGTCGGTATTGATACCGCTCAGGTACGAGTCCAGCGTGAGGGTAGTGCCGCCGCTACCGATTGCCTCGATGGTGCTCAGGTCACCTGTCCCGGGGGCACCGCCCGTGCCGGCGGTAAGGTTGCCGCTGGTGCTATCGGCCATCATGGCCATCACTGCCGTCTGGATGTTGTGCAGCTCCGTCTCCCGGGCCTCATCCTTACCCTTGCCGATGAACTTACCGACGTTAGGTACGGCTACCGCGGCCAGGACACCGAGAATGGCCACCACGACCAGCAGCTCGATGAGGGTGAAGCCTTTTTCTCCGTAGCGGAACTTACTCAGAAATCTCCTCATTTTAGATACCTCCTCATTTCTTTTGGCTTTTTGCCTTTAATTACAGCTTATCACAGCACGCGTAAAGTTCAATGAGTTATTAGTCCCGCTCACGCATGGGAAATAAGTCCTACCGGAGGCAACTTCGTAAAAAATATTAAAATCGTTTCAGACATATATAGCTTATCCATTTGCCCGCCGGATGACGATAATACCTTCCCCCAAATACGGTAAAGGTAAACCCTCATTTACGATTGGTAACCAGCGTGGAATACCAGGCCCATGCCGCTATTGTTGACTGTTACCGGAAAAAGCATCAAAATAGGACGATATGACTGGCCCGCTCGCCGTTATTTTTACCATCCTGGGTATTGCCGTGGGCAGCTTCCTCAACGTCTGCATTGACCGGCTGCCCTTAAAAAAGTCACTGGTCTATCCGCCCTCCCACTGCGATAACTGCGAGCAGCGGCTCACGGTACTGGACCTGATGCCGGTGTTCAGCTACCTCTGGCTGCGCGGGCGTTGCCGGTACTGCGGGGCGCCGATTCCCCGGCGGGTCCTGCTGGTGGAGGTGGCCAGCGGCACGCTCTTTTTCCTGGCCTTCTGGCGGTTCGGGCTCAGCCCCGAGTTTGCCCTGACCGCCTTCTGGTGCGCCGTATTCCTGGTAATCATCTTCATCGACTGGGAGCAGCAGCTGATATTAAATAAGGTAACCTACCCGGCGGCCGCCGTGGCCCTGATTATCCTGGCGGTGGATACGCTCCTGCCGGGGCGGGGGTTACTGGGCAACCTCTGGTTCGTGCCGGAGACCAGTATCCTCAGCGGCCTCATCGGCGGTGCCATCGGCCTGGTTTTTTTCCTGGCGGTCTGGCTCATCAAGCCGGGAGGTATTGGAATGGGGGACATCAAGCTGGCGGCCCTGATAGGTCTCGTTACCGGCTTCCCTCTCGTCATCGCCGCGCTGCTGATAGGGATACTCATTGGCGGCATCGTGGCCATCGTTCTCCTCGTGTTTAAGCTCAAGGGGAGAAAGGACCTCATTCCCTACGGCACTTTCCTGGCCATCGGCCCCATCGTTACCCTGCTCTGGGGAAGCGAAATCGTTAACTGGTACCTGGGGTTATTCTAGGCCCGGGAAATCCGGCCGGCGGTGCGTTAAAATAATCACTTTTCGTATTGACAGTGACCCCGCCGGGCAGTACAATAGTCCTATATGAGTGTAGGACTAAACGGTAAGCAGTCGGCAGGTATCGAGATTGGCCAGCGGGCGGCGGTGGGGCAGCGGCGCTCCAACATCGAGATTATTGCCGATATGCTCCGGGTAGGGGAAAACGGCGCCGGCAAGACGGAGATAATGTACAGCGCCAACATGAGCTACACCCAGATACAGAAATACCTCGATTATCTCGTCAATCAGGGATTTATCAACCGGGTGGACATGGGTAACACCATGGTGGCCTACCAGGTTACCCCCAACGGCTTCAAACTGCTCAAAACCATCGATTCGCTGATGGAAATGCTCGGCGCCAGCGGTGACGGAGTCGATTAGTCCTCCCAAATAACGTCTTGCCCGGGCTTACCCGGGGGCTCCGGTCCTCCGGGTTTTTTTATTGACGGCCCACCTCCGTCTTTCCAGGCTTAACGAAACCTTAAGTAAATCTTTATGAATCTTTTATTACTTTTATATGTAATTTTATGAGCCGATGTTAAACTCAAAGAGATAATAGAAAAATACACAGGCCCGTCCGGGGCTGTTAGCGAGGTTGGAGAAAGACGATGAGAAGGACCCTGATGCTGGATGAAGACGACCTGATAATGGTCGTCAAAGAGGATGTCGTCAAGCAGATAGACGATAACCGGGGCGAGATGAACCGCACCGAGTTCGTCAACTATCTTCTCCAGTGCCAGCTCCGGGAATACTTCAACCAGAAGGAATACCCCTCCAAGGAAGAGTTCCAGGCCTTCACCCGGCAGATGATGGAGCTCCTGCACAATTTTCTCCAGTTCTTCGTCAGCTATGGCATGGCATGGCCATGGGCCGCGGCCAGGTGGACACGGATGTCCAGGCATTGAGCCGGCAGCTTGAGGCCCTCTACACCGACGACCAGGACACGGAAGAGTCCTAGACCTCCCCCCTTAAATCATACCGCCATCCGCCGCCCGCGCGCGGCATCACCGCCCCACGCCAGATAGAACTATATACTAGAACATAATCACTTCCCAAGCTATCGGGAATATCTTAGGCTTTCTATATCCACCGCTTTGCCATTTGGCGAAGCGATAGCCTGAGAGGTGATTAATGCCTAAAGCCATTGACCTCCTACGCCAGGGTAGAAATGAAGAGCTGTGGCAGATGTGCTGCGGCTTTATCAACCTCAATATCGATGAGTTCATGGACGTCCAGCGTCGCCTACTTGAGGAACAGCTGGTGCTGCTCAATAACTGCGCTCTGGGCGAGAAAATCATGCGCGGCGCCAGGCCGGAGACGGTCGAGGAGTTCCGCCGGCTGGTCCCGCTGACCACCTACCGTGACTACTGCCCCGAGCTTCTCGAGAAGAGGGAAGACACCCTGCCGGCCAAGCCCTCCGAGTGGGTGCACACCTCGGGCAAGACTGGCGAGTACCCCTGCAAATGGATACCGCTGACGGCCGATTTCTCACGGGAGCTGAGCGCCGTCTCCTACGGGGTCGGCATTTTCTCCAGCTGCCGCGAGCGGGGAGACCTCTCCCAGCTGACCAACTGTCCCCGGGTGGTCTACGCCGTGGCGCCGCGGCCCTACATGTCCGGCGCCCTGGCCAAGATGGTCGAGCTCCAGAGCCCGTCACGCTACATGCCGCCCCTGGAGGAAGCGGAGAGCCTCTCTTTCGAGGAGAGGATAAGGCTGGGTTTCGAGCAGGCCCTGTCCCAGGGGTTCGACTACTTCTTCGGCATTTCGCTGGTGCTGGTCGCCGTCGGCAACCGGTTCAGCGAGTCTTCCAGCAAACCGGCCATCCTGCCCCTGCTTTCCAGACCCCGTGCGCTGCTGCGTATTATCCGGGGCCTGGTCAAGAGCAAGCTGGCCGGGCGCTCCATGCTGCCCCGCGACCTCTGGACAATAAAGGGCATCATCAGCGGCGGACTCGATAGCTGGGTCTACCGCGATAAGATTAAGGAACTCTGGGGCCGGTACCCCCTGGATACCTACACCGGGAGCGAGGGCGGCATCATGGCCACCCAGACCTGGGACTACGACAGCATGACCTTCGTGCCCAATCTCAACTTCCTGGAGTTTATCCCGGAGGAAGAGCACTTCAAGTGGCAGCTGGACCACAGCTACCAGCCAAGGACGCTGCTGCTCAACGAGCTGGAGGCGGGGAAGGAATATGAAATCGTCATCACCAACTTCCACGGCGGGGCCATGATAAGGTACCGCCCCGGTGACATGATAAGGATAACGGCGCTCCGGAACGAAAAGCTGGGCATCGAGCTGCCCCAGATGGTCTTCGCCCGGCGGGCCGACGATATTATCGACTTCGGTGTCACCCGCCTTACCGAGAGGGTTATCTGGGAGGCCCTGGAAAATACCGGTATCCCCTACGAGGACTGGATAGCCCGCAAAGAGACCGGAGATAAGATGGCATTGCACCTGTATGTCGAGCTCAAGGACGGGAACCGGAACACCGCCGACGAGGTAGCTGATGCCGTTTACCGCAAGATACTGGAAACGGACGGCGACCTGGCCGCCGCCGAAATCCGGGGTGACTACACTAACTTTATCGATTTCCGCGTGGAGGCGACCGTCCTGCCCAAGGGCACCTTTGCCCGGTACACCGCGGAGAAGCGGGCGCAGGGGGCCGACCTGGCCCATCTCAAGCCGCCTCACATCAACCCCACCGAGGAGACCTTCACCCTCCTGGTGACCAAGCCGGAGAAGGTCGGCGCCGCGGCGGAGACGCCGGCGGATACCGATAAGGTGGTCGTGTAATTATATTATAAATACGCCAGATTACACGAAAATCAATAGTACTTTAGTCGGCCTTACCTTGGTTTGCCTACTTTAGTTACCCCTTGACAGTTCCTTCATTTGCGGTGATAATTCCGAATATATGAATATTTATGCGCTATTTCCGCTGGTGGCGATAGTAGCTTATATACCGCTGCTGCTCACCGTTTCCGGCAGTCGTCCCTGGCACCGGCGCCTCACCCTCTTTGTCCTTTTTCTCATCCCCGCCATGCTGTGGAGCCTGGCCGACTACCTCTGGCGCAGCAATATTTACCCCGAACACACCATGATCCTGGGCCGGCTTACCATCATCTTCTTCGCCACGATGGCCGTGCAGTTTTACTGCTTCGCTTCCTCCTTCTACGCGCCGGGGCAGGGACGCTGGCTGCCCTTCGCCTATATATCGTTGGCTGCGGTCATCATCTTACTGGAGATGGGCTTTATTCTAAAAGGCGTCGAATCCGAAGGCGAGAAGCTTTTTCCGGTATACGGACCGGGCGTATTCCTCATGGCGGGTTTCCTCGTTATCCTGCTGTCCCGTACCGTATATATCTTCTTGAAAAGGCTCAAGACCCTGGATAATCCGGTCATCTACAACCAGATTGTCTCCCTCCTGTTCGGCCTGGGGAGCCTGACCGTATTCACCTTCCTGGCCCTGGTCCCCTTCGGCCGGGAGTACCCCATCAGCCACTTCGGCAACATCATCAATGCCTTCATTCTCAGCTATGCCGTTATCCGGCACCGGCTGGTCGATATCCGGCTCGTCCTGCGTCAGGGCACCGCCTGGCTGGGCCTGGCGATTATCGGGACCGTCAGCTTCTGGCTCCTCCTTATCATTCTCCACAGCCTGTTCGGGTTTGAGCTGGACCTGTCCGCCTCGTTCGTCGCTACCATCGTAGGCATTATCGTGGCTATTTTTATCTACCGGGTGCGGGGCTTCTTCTTCGAGCTGATGACCAGGGCCTTCCAGGGGCCGACCTACGAGGCCCGCCAGAAGCTTTCCGACTTCGCCAATAAGATACATAACGTTTTCAGCCTCAAGGAGCAGGGCGGCGAGCTGCTGGCCCTGCTCACCCAGGCCATCGGCATCAAGAAAGCCGGCCTGCTCTTTCCCGAGACGGGTAGTGAGGACTTCCGGATACAGTTCATCGAGCCGCGGGCCCGGGAGAGCGATTTATCCGGCCTGAGGTTGAGCGAGAACAACCCGGTCGTCAGGTACCTGGAGAGGGAGCAGAAGCCGATCTCGCGGGACAACATGTCCATCCTGCCGTCCTTCCTCGGCCTGTGGCTCCAGGAAAAGGAAGAAATAGAGTCGAAAGAGATAGAGCTCTTCGTGCCGTTAATCAGCCGTGACCGCCTGATAGCTATCCTGGTGCTGGGTAAGAAGCAGTCCGGCCGGTACCGGCTCGATGACTTCAACCTCCTGGAGGACGTAACCGGCCGGGTGGCGGTGAGCATGGAGAAGGAATACCTCCGTGAGCAGCTCCGGGAGCGCGAGGAAGAGCTCTCCATCATCAACAGTTCCAGCGCTATCCTGACCTCCAGCCTGGATATCCAGGAGATATTCGGCAGCTTCATCGATGAGCTGAAGAAGGTGGTTGAGACCAGCTGGGCGGCCATCGTCCTCATCCAGGACGATGCGCTATGGTGCATCGCTTTATCCTCCAAGGAGGGTTTGAGCTACCAGCTGGGCGACCGGATACCCATGGAGGGGACCGGTACGGGGTGGGTGGTCACCCACCGGAAGTCGCTCATCGAGCCGGACCTTGCCCAAGAGAGGAAGTTCAGTACCGGGGAGGACTTCTACCGGATGGGGTTGCGCACCGTGGTCTATCTGCCCCTGGTGGCTAAGGGCAACGTTATCGGCGCCTTCATCGTGGCCAGCCAAAAGCCCAACGCCTTCAACCAGCGGCAGATAAAGCTGCTGGAGCATCTGGCCGCCCAGATAGCCATGCCGCTGGAGAATGCCCAGCTCTATGCCAAGGCCGAGAAGAAGGCCCGCATCGACGAGCTTACCGGACTGCTCAACCGCCGCTCCCTGGACGAAATGATTGACAACGAGATAAGCCGGCACTCACGCTACGGCGGTGTCTTTTCGCTGGCTATTCTGGACCTCGATTCTTTTAAAGCCTTCAATGATAGCTACGGCCATCTCTCCGGCGACCGCCTGCTGAGGGACGTCGGCCACATCATCAAGGGCGCCATCAGGACGGCCGACCACGCTTTCCGCTACGGCGGCGACGAGTTCGCCATCCTGCTGCCTCAGACGAACATCGATGCCGCGCTCCAGGTAACCGAGCGCGTCCGCCAGAAAATCGCGGAGGATTCGGACTCCGGCAAGGTCCAGATTTCCGCCAGCATCGGCGTGGCGAGCTGGCCGGACGACGGCATCAGCCATACGGATATCATCGCGGCGGCGGACATGACGCTCTACCGCGCCAAGCGCGCCGGCGGCAACCAGAGCTACTGCGCTTCCGGCACACTAGCGCCGCTGTTCAACGAGTCGGATGCGGATGACGAGCACAACATCGACGACAAGATATTGAGTGTAATCTACGCCCTCTCGGATACGGTCGATTCCCGGAGCGACTACACGCACAACCACTCCAAGAAGGTCACCGAATACGCCCTGGCCCTGGCCAAGGCGCTCAAGCTGGAACCGGCCAGGATAACCAAGGTGGAGGCCTGCGCCCTGCTGCATGATATCGGCAAGGTGGGCCTCAGCGACGATATCCTGAACAAGCCGGGCGATTTGACCGCAGAAGAGTGGGAGATAGTCAGGTCCCATCCGGAGATGGGCTCAGCGCTGGCCCGCCGCGTGCCGCAGTTGGCCCACTGCGCCGACGGCATCCTGCACCACCACGAGTGGTACGACGGCAGAGGCTATCCCGGCGGGCTCAAGGGTAAAAAAATACCCCTGGAGGCGCGCATCCTGGCCATAGCCGATTCCTTTGCCGCCATGACCTCGGCGAGGTCTTACTCGGATACGTTAACCCAC
>JBDRFW010000003.1:0-2041 GCA_043818415.1 Chloroflexota bacterium
GTGCCCTGGAGAAAGCTATTAAGAAATTTATTCCGGAAGCTCAGATAACTTATAATCCCGACCCCCTGGTCATGGAATACTACCGCACCAGACCGGTAAGCACCATTGATGACACCCGGGCGCGCGAAGAGTGGGGCTGGAAACCGGAGTTCACCGATATTCAGAAAGTGGTCGCCGACTTTATCGGGGAAGTAAAAGGCAGACCCGATTTCTGGGGTGTCGGTATCGACGACCGGCGTTGATGACATTTTCAGACAGCAAGAAGGTCAGGAGGGATTGATTTATGTCTATCGTTGTGAATAAGAAGTTCAAACGGCCTCAGCCAGAGGTTGTAAAGGAATACCGTCGACTTCTCGAAGAGTATCACTCAATTGTCCCCGGCGTCTCCGACTGCATGAACCGCCTCAATGCCATGAGCTCGGATATCCAGCCGCTTTTCCCCGAAATCCGCATGGTGGGGGTGGCGCTCACCGTGAAAACAGGCACTTCCGACCTCGCTCCGGTTATCCGGGCACTCCAGCTCGTGCAACCGGGTGACATCATCGTGGTTGACACCCATAGTTCAAAAGACACCGCCTTCTGGGGCGAAATCGTGGCTATCGAGGCCAGGAGAAATGGTGCCGTAGGCATCATCCTTGACTCAGCAGTACGGGATGTTGTGGAACTGAGAGAGATGAAATTCCCGGTGCTCTGCCGGGGGATTGCCCCGAATGTGGCCAGCACCATCGGCTTTGGCTATATCAACGTTACTATCCAGTGCGGCGGGGCGGCGGTGAATGCCGGTGATATCATCATCGCTGATGATAACGGTGTGGTCGTGGTGCCGTGCGATGAAGCTGAGGAAGTCCTCCAGAAGACGAAAAAGTTCCTGGAAAATGAAGTCAGGGTAATAGAAAAGGTCAATGCCGGCGAAAGTCTCTATAACATCATTGGCCTGGACAAATTAGAAGCCACGACCATTGACCATACCAAGCTATACGATAAATAATCGCTTCCTATTTATGGCGAGTTAAAGAGCAAAAGGCCCCCGCTCCAAATTACCCCAGCGGGGGCTTTTTTTCTGCCCACGGTGCCGCCTGTTCGTAGGCCGCCGCTGCTTTCAGGAGAGCGGTTTCACCGTGGTGCCGGCCCACGATTTGCACCCCGATGGGCAGCCCGTTTTCCGTCCAGCCGCAGGGCACTGATATGGCCGGATGGCCGGTCATGGTGATGGCATAGGTCAGCATCGCCCAATCCAGGTAGTGCTCCATGGGCTTGCCGGCGATTTCGGTGGGGAACTTCAGCTCGGCGATAAAGGGCGGGATTGGCGCCGTCGGCGTCAGCAACAAATCATATTTATCAAAGAAATTTTTAGCCCTGGTCCATATCTCAGAACGCTGCCGGTGCGCCCAGGCTATCTCCTGAACCGATAATTTCAGCCCCTGCTCGATATTGCCCGTCACCAGCGGGTTTACCCAGCGCTTGAACTCCGGGTCGTTCTGGTACTGTTCTCCGTAGACGGCGACGAAGCGCATTCCCCGCAGCGTCAACGCCGTTTCTTTGGCCCCGCTGAAATCAGGGCAGTCCTCCACCACCTCACAGCCCAGGCCACGGAATACGTCGATCGCCTTTCGGGCTTCCTTCAATACCGCCGGGTCAACCGGCATCAGGTTAAGATTATCGCTCCAGGCGATTTTGAGGTTCCTGGCCTCGGGATTCTGTGCGGCCTGAAGGAACGAGGTTTCTTCTCGGGGCAGAGACACCGGGCTCCTCCCGTCTGGGCCGGACATCGCGTCGAGGAACAGCGCGGTATCCGGTACGGTACGGGCAATCGGCCCTTCTACCGCAAGGTCGTCCCAGTGCAGCAAATTCGGGTAATGTGGTATCCGCCCCGGCGAAGGTCGCAGCCCTATTACCCCGCAGAAACTGGCAGGGACTCGCAGTGAGCCGCCCAGGTCACTGCCCTGGGCCAGCGGGCCGATTCCTGCAGCAACCGCTGCAGCCGCGCCCCCACTGGAACCCCCGACCGTGAAATCGGTATTCCAGGGATTGCGCGTTATGC
>JBDRFW010000004.1:0-3234 GCA_043818415.1 Chloroflexota bacterium
GCAACCAGGCTGATGTTGACGGCATTGAGCATCAGTTCGATGCACATCAGGATAATCACGGCGTTGCGCTTGGTCAGCGCACCGTACAGCCCGATGCAGAAAAGCACCGCCGACAGCACCAGATAATGATTAAGCCCGATAGTCACTTTATTACTTCTCCCTCGTGATGACGATAGCGCCTATAATTGCAGCTAATAACAGCACCGCCCCGATTTCCACCGGCAGGATAAAGCCGTTCTCGCTGAAAAGCCGGGTGGCCAGGGGGGACGGTGGTGGGTGTCAACGGCGACTCCGCGGCAATCTTCCAGGGGGTATTGGTGACCGTATAGACCAGGATTCCCAGCAGCACCGTCGCCACCACCGCGGCGGGTATTTCCATTTTATTCACCGGGCTGCCCCGCTGGACTTCACGGGTCATCATCACGGCCAGGATAATCAAAACGGATATCGCGCCTACATAGACCAGTATCTGTACCGCCGCCAGGAAATCGGCGCTAAGGGTAATATACAGTCCGGCGACCGCGATGAAGCAGAGAATCAACGTCAGGGCGGCGCGGAAGACGTTGCGTATAAAGACCACGCCCAGCGCCGCCGCCACGGTCACGACCGCCATAATCCAGAAGGTCAACGCCAGTCCCATTATTTCCTCTTCTCCGTAATTTTATCTATGAGCAGGGTCTGTTTGGGTAATTTTTCGGCTATCTCGGGGTGGTAATAGCCGCTGGCCGGCCTCGCCGCCGATTCCGCCAGCTCGTCGTTAGTCTGGATGACATCGCCGCGCCGATATCTGGCGCGCTCGTAAGAATAGCCCATGAACAGGGCGTCGTAGGGGCACGCCTCGACGCACAGTCCGCACTGGATGCAGTAGCCGGTGTCCACTCGGTACGTTTCTACATCGTACTTGTTGTCCGCCAGGTTGGTGGCGGTCACAATCTCGATGGCGCCCTGAGGGCAGGCCTTGGCGCAGGTGCAACAGCCGGTGCACCGCTCGCGGCTCCAGATAAGCTCGTTACCGCGTAGCCGGCGCGACATGTTCAGCCGCTGCTCCGGGTACTGGTTGACGGTAGGGTGGCGCAGCAGGTGCCGGATGGTCACCGTCATGCCCTTGATGATACCGATGCCGTAACGTTCAAACTTCAAGGCGGCCCCACCCCAGTTTAAAGAATTTGGACCATACCACCACCAGTATTACCATGATGGCGATGTTGACGATAATCAGCCCCCACGGCAGGCCGCCCGGCCAGACCAGCACCTGAATCGCCGTAATGAACAGGTTAATCAGGGCCAGCGGGAAGAGGAACTTCCAGGCCAGTGCCATGAGCTGGTCGATGCGCACGCGGGGCAGCGTCGTCCGCGTCCAGACCATGAAGAAGAAGACGATAAATATCTTGATGATGAACCACAGCCAGGGCGGCAATACGGGTCCCCGCCAGCCGCCGAGGAAAAGGGTGGTGATGATGGCGGAGATGGCGATAGCCTCGGCGTACTCCATCAGGTAGAACATGGCGAACTTCATGCCGGAGTACTCGGTATGGAAGCCGGCCACCAGCTCGGAGTCCGCCTCCATGAGGTCGAAGGGGCTGCGGTTAATCTCGGCGCAGCCGGCGGTGAAGAACAATAAAAAGCCCAGGGGCTGGAGGAGGATGAAGGGGATGTCCTGGGCCAGGACGATATCGTTCATGGAGAGCGAGCCGGCCACCAGCACCACGCCGATGATGGCCAGCACCAGCGGCATCTCGTAGCTGACCACGGCGGCGACGTTGCGCATGGCGCCGAGCAGGGAGTACTTGTTGCTGGAGCCCCACCCCGCCATGAAGACGCCCAGGGTGGCCACCGAGCTGACCGCCACCACGTAAAGGATGCCGATGTTGAGGTCGGCCAGGAGCGCCCCGTTCTGGAACGGCACCACGGCGAAAATCATCATCACCGGGGCGAAGGCAATTACCGGGGCCAGCCAGTGCACCAGCTTATCGGCGCTGTCCGGTACGATATTCTCTTTAAGGAGAACCTTGATGGCGTCCGCCACCGGCTGCAGCAGGCCGAAGGGGCCGGTGCGGTTGGGGCCCAGGCGCGACTGCATTCTCCCCATGCCGCGGCGCTCGATCCAGATGGCGCCCATCACCATGATAATCACGAAAGCGATAAGGAGAATGCTGAAGAACAGCCAGTGCCACCAGTAGCCGCCGGGCCAGTCCGGCGGGACCGCCTGCATCGGCAGGTTAAGCATTATAAAATCGGGCGTCGTCACTATCTATCGACCTCACCCATGGTAATATCAATGCTGCCGAAGATGACAATAAGGTCGGCCACCTTCCAGCCCCGGACCATCTCGCGCAGGGCGGTCAGGTTTATCAGGCTGGTGGGCCGCACGTGGCAGCGGTAGGGCGCGATGGAGTTGTCCGATACGATGTAGAAACCGAGCTCGCCCTTGGGGGCCTCCAGGTGGGCGTAGGCCTCTCCCCTGGGGGGGCGGATAAGGTGGGGCACCTCCGCCCGGACCGGCCCGCCCGGTATCTGTTTAGTGACCTGCTCCAGGATGCGCAGGCTCTGTCTCATCTCTTCTATCCGCACCCGGTAGCGCTCGTAGCAGTCGCCGACCTCGCCGGTCGGTATGTCGAACTCGAAGCGGTCGTAGATGGAATAGGGGTCGGCCTTACGCAGGTCCCGGTTGACACCGCTGGCACGGGCCACCGGGCCGCTGATGCCGCAGTTAATAGCCGTATCCCTGGGCAGGATGCCCACGCCCTTGGTACGGGCCAGCAGTATCTCGTTCTGCTTGAGCAGCCACTCCATCTCTTCGATGAACCGGGGCGTTGTCCCCAGGAACTTTCGTAACGCCGGCAGGAACTCCTCGGGGATGTCCTGGCCGACGCCGCCGATTCTCATGTAGTTAGAGGTCAGGCGCTGGCCGCAGACCATATCAAACATGTCCAGGACCTTCTCTCTCTCCCGGAGCATATACACCACCGGGGTCATGAAGGCGCCGCAGTCGTTCAGGAATGTCCCAACCGCGATGAAATGATTGACCAGGCGCTGCAATTCCGCCATAATAACGCGCAGGTACTCGGCCCGCTCCGGCACCCTGATGCCCGCCAGCTTCTCCACCGCCAGGCAGTAGGCCAGGTTATTGCTCATCGGGCAGATGTAATCCAGGCGGTCGGTCAGCGGGATAAAACCGGTATAGGTCCTTTCCTCGGCGAGCTTCTCGATGCCCCGGTGCAGGTAGCCGAAGAT
>JBDRFW010000005.1:0-2663 GCA_043818415.1 Chloroflexota bacterium
CCCTCGAGGCCATCGCCAACAACTTCAAGGGAGTCGAAAAGTCATTCGCCATCCAGGCCGGCCGTGAAAACCGTATCCTGGTAAAACCGGAAGAGATTGACGACCTGGGAGCGATGAGGCTTGCCCGCGATATCGTTAAGAAGATCGAGGAAGGCCTTGAGTATCCGGGGCAGATAAAAGTTACCGTGCTCAGGGAGACAAGAGCTGTAGATTACGCCAAGTAGGAGGACAGAGAAATCCAGTGAATATACTAGCAATTGGAGATATAATCGGCAGACCGGGCAGAGTGGCAATACAGAAAGCCCTGCCCGACCTGCGTGAGAAACACAGTGTAGACCTGGTTATAGCCAACGCCGAGAACGCCGCCGGCGGCCTGGGGGTTACCCCGAACACCGCCAACGAACTGCTTGAGGCCGGAGTTGACGTGATGACTTCGGGTAACCACATCTGGGCACAGAAAGAAATCCTGCCATACCTGGAGGGCGAGGAGATGCCTATCCTGCGCCCCCTTAATTACCCGAAGGGCGTGCCCGGGAGAGGATACCTGATAAAGAATAAGGTTGTGGTGGTTAACCTGATAGGCAGGACCTTTATGATGGACTACGACAGTCCGTTCAGGGTGATGGACGAGCTACTCGAAGAAATCGGACGCAAGCCGCCGGTAATAATAGTCGACTTTCATGCCGAGGCAACTTCGGAAAAAATGGCCCTGGGCAGGTACCTGGACGGGCGGGTCAGTGCCGTTCTCGGCACTCACACCCACGTGGGGACAATCGATTCCCGCCTGCTGCCTAAGGGTACCGCCTACGTCACCGATATCGGCATGGTCGGACCCATCGAATCGATTATCGGCGATGACATAGATGCGGTAATAAAGCGTTTTCTCACCATGATACCGACCCGTTTGCCGGTAGGGCAGGGCAAAGTAATGATAAACGCTATACTTCTCGGAATAGATAACAAGAGCGGCAAGGCGACGAGCATAGAGCGCATCTACCAGGAGGTGGAAGAGTAGTGTCGGAGGTTGACCTCCATATACATTCTTCCGTATCCGATGGCAGGTTCAGCCCGGCTGAAATCGTGCGCAAGGCAGCCGGGGCGGGCCTGAAGGTTATCGCCCTCACCGACCACGACAGCATCGACGGTATCGCTTCCGCTATCGAAGCAGCCGGGGAATTTCCGGGACTAAGGGTTATACCCGGTGTTGAAATCAGCTCTGACGTCCCCCAGGGTGAAGCCCACATGCTGGGTTACTTCATAGATACTACTGACCGGGAACTGCTGGAAAACCTAGTAAATATGCGGAATTCGCGGGTAAAAAGAGCCCGGGAAATGATTGCCCGGCTTGCCGGTTTAGGGATGAATATCAGCTGGGAACGGGTGCATGAAATAGCCGGCAGCGGTTCCGTGGGACGCCCCCACATCGCCCAGGCGCTGCTTGAAAAAGGATACATTTCCTCGGTGAAAGAGGCTTTCAACAAATATATAGCCTGGGGCGGGCCTGCTTACGTCCTGCGGGAAAAAGTAACGCCCGCAGAGGCGGTAGCCCTGATATTAAGAGCAGACGGGCTGCCGGTGCTGGCACACCCGCTGACAGTTGCCGGCCACGAGACCCTGATTGCCGGGCTTGCGCCAGGCGGCCTGGCAGGTATCGAGGCTTATTACGGTGAATTCAGTAACGAAGAAATAAAGAAACTGGTCGACCTGGCTGATAAACACGGCCTGATAACTACCGGCGGCAGCGACTACCACGGCCTGGATGACAAGGCCGAGACGGTCCTCGGCGGCGCCGATGTGCCGATGGAGTGCGCAGACCGGCTGATATCCCTGGCCAGGCAGAGAAAGCTGAAAACAGCCGGCTGATAACAGGCGAAGGAGGAGACGTGCTTATAAAGTTTATCCCGCTGCTGATAGGCGCTTACCTTCTGGGCTCAGTGCCGACAGCCTACCTGATAGCAAGGTGGCGGCGGAAAATAGACATCCGCCAGTACGGCAGCGGCAACGTGGGAGCATCGAACGTACTAGCTACCGTTTCCAAATCCTGGTCCATCCCGGTGACAATCTTCGATATCGGCAAGGGCGCCCTGATGGTCTGGATAGCCCAGCTGATGGGGCTCGGCATCGCCCAGCAGGCAGTGGTGGGGGTTGCCGCCATTATCGGGCACGACTGGCCGGTGTTTCTCCGCTTCCAGGGTGGACGGGGCATCTTAACCAGCCTGGGAGTCATTGCCATGCTGTCACCCTGGCTGGGCCTGATAGGCCTGGCCATTCCCTACCTCTTTTTCGCTCCCTTCCGCCAACTATCTCTGGGAGTTACCTTTACGTTAGCCCTTTTACCCGTACTGAGCTGGTTTGCCGGCCGGCCGCTGAGCATTTCCGAGCCGATGCCGGTTACCCTGGGGATGTTCAGCATATTTTTCGTTGCCCTGTTCAGAAGGCTTACGGTGCCCCGAAGACCGATAAGCGCCTCGGTATCCACCGGAGAGCTTATTATTAACCGTTTCCTTTTCGACCGCGATATCAGGGACAGGGAGACCTGGTTAAACCAGAATCGCGCCGGAGCAGGCCCAACGGGAGAGGCCTCCACAGAAGGGGGAAAGCAGGAGAAACCGTAGTTTGCGATAATTCGGCCTCTGTTCTTCAACGGACGGCCGGTCCACTTT
>JBDRFW010000006.1:0-8494 GCA_043818415.1 Chloroflexota bacterium
CCGTGGTTAATGCTATCCTGTCCCACTTCCCTCACCTGGTGGATATCAGCGACTCACTGCGGCCCGGGATTGTGCACCGACTGGACAAGGACACCTCCGGGGTGATGCTGGTGGCCAAGAACCGGGTAGCCCAGGCCAACCTCTCCGCGCAATTCAAGTCGCGCGCCGTGAAAAAGTCCTACCTGGTGCTCGTTAAGGGGAGGCTGACCCCGGAGAAGGGCGTCATCGAGGCGGACATCGGGCGCGACCCCCGTAACCGCCAGCGCATGGCCGTGGTGGCGCGGGGTCGGGAGGCGCGTACCGCCTACCGGGTGGAGAGGTATATCGGCGGTTACTCGCTGCTGGAGATTACGCCGGAGACGGGGCGTACCCACCAGATAAGGGTGCACCTGGCGGCCATCGGCTTTCCCGTAGTGGGCGATGCCACCTACGGCGTGGCGTCGCCGCACCTGGCGCGCCAGTTCCTGCATGCCTCGCGGCTCGGCTTTCGCCTGCCTTCGACGGGCGAGTGGGTGGAGTTCGGGGCGCCCTTGCCGGAGGACCTGGAGAAGGCGCTGAGGGAGATTCGCTGAAGCGCCCCTCCCCCTCGTTTCTCATCTATTCCCACCCGGCCGCCCGGATACATCAGCGGCTTATCCCGCGAATTTGCCCCCCACCCCCCGTTTGCATCCCATTTGGAAAGGTGGGACAATGCAAATACAGGCACGTTTCGCTCGTGCCGCCGCCATCAGATGAAATATCGTAAGTTCGGCAGGCTTGAATGGGAGGTATCGGCGCTCGGCTTCGGCGCCATGCGCCTGCCCGTCATCGGCGGGGACAAGGCCCGCATCGACGAGCCGGAGGCCATCCGCATGATTCGCTACGCCATCGACCACGGCGTGAACTACGTGGACACGGCCTACTACTACCACATGGGCAACAGCGAGAAGCTGGTCGGCAAGGCCCTCCGGGACGGCTACCGGGAAAAGGTGAAGCTGGCCACCAAGCTCCCCGCCAGGGACGTCGGGACGGCGGAGGACTTCGACCGCTTTCTCGGGGAACAGCTGGAACGACTCCAGACGGAGAAGATAGATTTCTACCTCCTGCACGGTCTTTACAAAGAGAGCTGGCGCAAGATACGCGACTTCGACGTGCTGCGCTGGGCGGAAAAGCAGATGGCCAGGGGACTTTTCGACCACCTGGCGTTCTCCTTCCACGACGATTACGATGTCTTCCAGGAAATCGTTGACGCCTACGATAACTGGGTCTTCAGCCAGGTCCAGTACAACTACATGGACATCGAGCAGCAGGCCGGCCGCCGCGGCGTCGAGTATGCCGCCGGCAAGGGGCTGGCGGTGGTGGTTATGGAGCCGCTCCGGGGTGGTAAGCTCAGCAAGGAGCCGCCGGAAGCGGTGAAAAAGCTCTGGGAACAGGCACATCGGCAGCTCCGGCCGGTCGAGTGGGCGCTGCACTGGGTCTGGAACCAGCCGGAGGTCACCCTGGCCCTGAGCGGCATGAGCAGCATGGAGCAGGTCAGGGACAACCTCGCCATCGCCGACCGCTCCGGGGTGGGGACGCTCAGCGCCGGGGAGCTGGAGCTCATCGGTAAGGTGCGGGAAGCCTATCAAAGCCTGACGTCCATCGAGTGCACCAGCTGCCGGTACTGCCAGCCCTGTCCCCAGGGGGTGGAGATTCCGAGGATTTTCCAGATATACAACGACGCCACCATCTATGACGATGTCAAGACGGGGCGGTTCATGTACGGGGACGGCTTCTTTTTCAAGCCGGAGCAGCGCGCCGATAAGTGCGTGGAGTGCGGCGAGTGCCTGACGGCCTGCCCCCAGCACCTCCCCATCCCCGACTGGCTCAAGAAGGCCCACGAGCTGCTCATGCCGGAGGGGTAGGTATTTTTCCCCTCCTCACCTCCCCTCGTAGATATCTATTCCCACCCGGCCGCCCTCGCGGCAGTGGCGGCTTAGCCCGTAGTAAAACATTCCCCTCCCCCTGGATTCTGGATTCCAGCTTTCGCTGGAATGACAACCGTTAAACAGCCTGCATATTATCTCCCCCTTTGGAAAAGGGGGATAAAGGGGGATTTGAAATCCCTCTCAATCTCCCTTTGCGAAAGGGAGAGGTTCCAAAAGGGGCGTCTAAGAGGGGCGTCAGCCCCTATTCTCTTTCCTCCCCCTCTCCTTCACCAATCCGTAAGGAGAGGGGGACCAAGGGGGTGAGGTACCAAGAGTATTTCTCCTAGCAACTCCTTAGCTAAGATGATAGAATAATTGAGGGATTTTAATACAGCGAAGGAGGGTCCATGAGCGTACTGGCCATCGTGGGATTTATTCTGGCGGTTATCAATCCGGTTATCGGCGGAGTGCTTGTCGGCTATCTCGTCTGGCTCAGTGACCCGGAGACCGGCTTCCAGATTATTACGCTGGCCTTTTTCATGTTCAGCCTCTTCGTGGTCGGCTACATCGTCTGGTCGCAAAAGAAGATAAGGAAGCTGGAGAAGGCTTTAAATAAAATCGAAGGAAAGCCGTAGATGACCGTGCCCGTCAGAGTCCGCTTTGCCCCCAGCCCCACCGGCTATCCCCACGTGGGCAATATCCGCACGGCCATGTTCAACTGGCTGCTGGCGCGGCACACCGGCGGCAGGCTCATCCTGCGCATCGAGGATACGGACGTCGCCCGCAAGGTTGAGGGCGCCGTGGAGGCCATCATGGACGGGCTCCGCTGGCTGGGGCTGGACTGGGACGAGGGGCCGGACGTCGGCGGTGACTTAGGCCCGTATTATCAGTCGCAGCGGGTGGCCCTTTATAAAGAGGCCGCCGACCGACTCGTCAATCAGGGTGACGCCTACCGCTGCTATTGCTCCCCCGAAAGACTGGAAGCGATGCGTAAAGAGCAGGTGGCCCGCAAGCAGCCGCCAGGCTATGACCGCGTTTGCCGGGACTTAAGTCCGCGGGAATGCGCCCAGAAAGAAGGCGAAGGCATCACGCCGGTGGTGCGCTTCAAGGTCCCGCCGGAAGGGCAGATAAAGTTCACCGACCTCATCTTCGGGGAGGTTGTCTTCGACTTCAAGACCATCGACGACTTCGTCCTGCTGAAGTCGGACGGCTTTCCCACCTACCACCTGGCCAACGTCGTCGATGACAGCGCCATGCAAATCAGCCACGTCATCCGCGCCGAGGAGTGGATTTCCAGCACGCCCCGCCACCTGCTCCTCTATAAAGCCCTGGGACTGGAGACGCCCCTCTACGTCCACCACCCGATGATACTCGGGCCGGACCGCGCTAAGCTGAGCAAGCGTCACGGCGTCGTCTCCATCCTGGACTACCGCCAGCAGGGCTACCTGCCGGAGACCATGTTCAACTTCCTCGCCCTGATAGGCTGGTCGCTGGACGATAAGACCGAGATAATGACCCGCCGTGAGCTCGTCGAGTCCTTCTCGCTGGAGAGAATCGGCAAGACCGGCGCCATCTTCAACAAGGAAAAGCTCGACTGGATGAACGGGGTGTACATCCGCTCCCTGAGAGTGGATGACCTGGCTAACCGGGCGATGCCCTTCCTGGAAAAGGGCCTGCCGGCGAGTGTGAAGCGCCCCCTCGATGCCGGCTACGTCAACCGGATAATGCCGCTCGTCCAGGAGCGGGCGAAAACCCTGGCCGAGCTGCCGGAGCTGGTCGAGTTCTTCTTTGTTGACACGCTGGACTACGATGCCGGACTGTTTATCGACAAGAAAACGACGGCGCAGGACGCCCTCACCGCCCTGGAGGCAGCCGCCCGGAGGTTGAAGGATCTGCCGTCATTTGACGAGGCGTCGCTGGAAAATTTGCTGCGTCCGCTGGCCGTGGAGCTGGGGCTCAAAACGGGGCAGCTCTTCGGGGCGCTGCGCACGGCGGTCACCGGGCGGACGGCCGCGCCGCCGCTCTTCCAGACAATGGCGGTGCTTGGCCGCGAGTGCTGCCTGGGCCGCATTGATGCAGCCCTGAAAAAACTGCGCAAGATGGCCGCGTAGAGGAGGGGAACGTGGGTGCTCTTTCCGGATACCGCGTCCTTGATTTAACCGACGAGAAAGGTATGCTAGGCGCCAGGCTCTTGGCCGACATGGACGCCGAGGTGATACGTATTGAAAAGCCCGGCGTGGATTCTTCGCGGAACGGTGCCGAATTCGCCTACCTGAACGCCGGCAAGCGGAGCGTCAGCCTCGACCTGGAGAAGGAGGAAGGGCGCGAGCTCTTTAAAAAACTGGTAACCACCGCCGATGTACTCATAGAGACCAGTCCTCCGGGGTATCTGGGGTCGCTGGGCCTCGACTACGCCAAACTCAGCGAAATCAATCCCGGGCTGGTCATGGCTTCCATCACCGACTTCGGGCAGGACGGCCCTTACCGCGACTATAAGTCGAGCGACCTCGTGGTAGGGGCGCTGGGCGGCTGGCTGTCCGTGTGCGGGGAGCCGGACGCGCCGCTGCAACCTTATGGCAATCAGGCCTGCCGGACGGCCTCGCTCTTCGCCGCTAACGCCGTCCTGCTGGCCCTCTGGCACCGCCACGCTACCGGCCGGGGGCAGTACATCGATATCTCCGTGATGGAGTGCGTGGTGGCAACGCTCGACCACGTTTTGCCGCGCTATTTCTCCGAGGGGGTTGTCTCCCGGCGGCAGGGCAGCCGCCACTGGAACGACGCCTTCCGCATATTTAGATGTCAGGACGGCTATATCCTCGTTTCCCTCTTCCAGCACTGGGAGACGCTGGTGGAGTGGCTCGATTCTGAAGGGATGGCGGAGGACTTGACCGACGCGAAGTGGCTCGAAAGGGAGGAGCGGCTCCGGGGGGCCGACCATATCGCTGAGGTGCTGGCGAGGTGGACGTCCGGCCATACCGCCGCCGAGCTGGTGGAAAAGGGGCAGCTGATGCGCTTCCCCTGGGCGAAGGTCGCCGCGCTGCCGGAGTTCCTGGCCAGCCCGCAGCTTGCCGGGCGCGATTTTTTTGCCGAAGTGGAGGTGGAGGGCGTGAAATACCAGTCGCCCGGCGCGCCCTTCAGGATGGGACGCTCCCCCCTGAAAGTCGGGGGCAGGGTGCCCGTGGTGGGGGAGGGTAACCAGGATATCTACCGCGGCGAACTGGGAAAGTCCGCGAGTGAAATGACGGCGCTGGAGAAAGACGGCGCTATTTAGATTGACATAATATTGGTGACTATGACTGAAAAGGACCGGATATCCACCAAAAAAGCCTGGTTAATCGTGCTGGTATCGCTCATAGACGATATCGTCATACTGGCGGTGATAGGACTGGCGGTGTGGTACTTCAAGATAAGGCTGCCGTTATGGGCCTGGATAGTTATCGGGCTGGTATTGGTCGGTTTTATCTTCGTGAGGACCTGGTTGGTGGTGCCCGCCATGCGCCGAAAAAAAATCACCGGCTCCGAGGGCATGCTGGGCATGCCGTGCGAGGTTATTGAGGCATTGACGCCGAGGGGCGTCGTCAGGGTCGAGGGTGAGTACTGGCAGGCCGGTTCCGCCGAGGGTGATATCGAAGCGGGGGAGGAGGTGGAAATTGTGGGGATTAAGGGACTGAAACTGGAGGTAAAGAGGAAGGCATCATGAGCGCTGATGAGCCGGGATACGTCGGCCTTTTCCGTTCGGGGGAGCTGGCGCGGCGCACGGAGAGGCTCGAGGCACGGCTCGCCGCGTGCGATACCTGTCCCCGGGAGTGCGGCGCCGACCGTCTCCGGGGGGAGGTGGGCCACTGTAACTCGGGTTACCTCCCCATTGTGTCGTCGGTGGGCGCCCACCACGGCGAGGAGCCGGTGCTTTCCGGCGGGAGGGGGTCGGGGACGATCTTCTTCGGCAACTGCAACCTGCGCTGCGTTTACTGCCAGAACCACCAGATAAGCCAGGATCCGGAGGTACAGCGGAGCCACGAGGTTGATATCAAGACGCTGGCGGAGCGGATGCTCTACCTTCAGGACGTACTGCACTGCCACAACATCAACCTGGTGACGCCCTCGCACTTCGTCCCCCAGATAGTAAAAGCCGTCCTGGAGGCCGTGCCGATGGGACTCCGCCTGCCGCTGGTCTATAACACCAGCAGCTACGACTCCGTCAAGACGCTGGGGGAGCTGGACGGTATCATCGATATTTATCTGGCCGATTTAAGGTATGCCTCGAATGAGATGGGCCGGAAATACTCGCGGGCGCGCCACTACGTCGAGAGCTCCCGCGAGGCCATCAAGGAGATGCAACGGCAGGTCGGCGACCTCGTCGTCGATGACGAAGGAATCGCCCGGCGGGGACTCATCATCCGTCACCTGATTCTCCCCAACGGCATCGCCGGCAGTGAGGCGTCGCTCCGCTGGCTGGTGGAGGAGGTTTCCCCCGAAGTTGCTGTCAGCGTCATGGCGCAGTACTACCCGGCGCACCGGGCTTACAAGTACCGGGAACTGAACCGTAAAATCCTGCCGGAGGAATACCGGGAGGTGGCCGGGCTGGTGGCAAAGCTGGGCATTAAGAACGGCTGGATGCAGGAAATGGGGTCGGCGGAGAACTACCTGCCGGATTTCGCCAGAGAGGAGCCGTTTGCGGGGAGGAGACGGCAACGGCAGACACGATGAAGCGGCGGGCCGGTATTACCGCTTGCGCTCGGTAAAGGCGAAACGGATTTTCAGGCCATTGGGCTTGTCTTTCATGTTGACGCGTTCGATGAAGGTCTGGAGGGGTGTAAGGGGTTTGACAGCCTTGGGGAGCTTGGCGACCTGGGCGGACCTGTCAGCCTTAATAGGCCGGGGAGCCCTAGGGCCCTTTTTAACCTTAACGGGTTTCGGGGCCTCGGCGGGTTTTACGGCCTTGGCGGGCTTTTCGGTCTTGGCTGGTTTTTCAGCCTTTACAGGCTCGGCAGCTTCGGCGGGTTTTACGGCCTTAGCAGGCTTGTCAGCCTTAGCGGGCTCAGCGGCCTTGACAGGCTTTTCAGCCTTGACGGGCTCAGCGGCCTTGGCAGGCTTTTCGGCCTTGGCGGGTCTGGCGGTCTTAGCGGGCATATCAGCCATGTTATTATCCTTAAATATAAAATGGGCTCTTCAGAAGATAATTATAGCACAGGTACGGGCGGAAGGCCAAGCGGGGGGCGGATGATGGCCGGGAAAAAGAAAATGACTAACCAGCCCATCCTTCATAACGTCCGTATCCTGGACTTCACCTGGGTGCTGGCCGGGCCTTACGCCACGCGGCTGCTGGCGGACTTCGGGGCGGAGGTCGTCAAGGTCCAGCCCCTCCGGCCGGCGGAGGCCGACGACGCCTTCACGCGGGGCTACTACAATACCTTTAACCGTAACAAGCTCGGCATCACGCTGAACCTGGATGCGCCGGAGGGCGTGTCTCTGGCGAAAAGGCTGGTGGCCACCTGCGGCGCGGTGGCGGAAAACTTCACGCCGCGGGTGATGGCTAACTGGGGACTGGACTATGCTAACCTGAGGAAAGTCAGGCCGGACATCATCATGCTGAGCATGTCCGTCATGGGGCAGACCGGCCCCTGGAAGGACTTCGCCGGGTTCGGCCCCACGGTGCAGGCCTTCTCCGGCCTGACGGCCATGACCTCCTTTCCCGGCCAGCCGCCCGCCGGCATCGGTTTCTCCTACGCCGACCATACCGCCGGCCTGTACGCTTCCCTGGCCCTGCTCGGGGCGCTGGAGTACCGGCGGCGGACGGGGGAGGGACAGCACATCGACCTCTCCCAGGTGGAGGCCGCCGCCAGCCTGCTGGGCGGTGCGGTACTGGACTATGCCATGAGCGGCCGGGAGCCCCGGCCCACGGGCAACACCTCGCCGCGGGCGGCCCCCCACGACGTCTACCGCTGCCGGGACGGCCGATGGTGCGCCGTGGCCGTTTTTACCGATACGGAGTGGGAGGGGTTCAAGCTCGCCCTGGGGAGTCCGGCCTGGGCTAACGACGATAAATTTACCACGCTGTCCGGTCGACTCGAAAATATCGGGGAGCTGGGGGAGAGGGTGGCGGCCTGGATGAAGGGACGTACCGCCGCGGCGGCGATGTCCGTACTCCAGGAGAACGGGGTGGCGGCGGGGGTGGTGCAGGACGCGGCTGACATCGCCGGGGACCCCCATCTCAAGGCGAGGGGCTTCTTCGTGCGCACAGAAAACGCCCTCACCGATGCCACCCCGATTAAGATGTCCGCCGCCCCGGCCCGGTGTTACCGTCCCGCCCCGCCGCCGGGTCGGGACAATGATGACGTTTACCGTCGTCTGCTTGGCTTGAGCCGGGAAGAGATAGCCGGACTGCGGGAAAAGGGCGTGATATGACAATCGCCGCCGCCGCCTGGTTGACGGCTTTTGCCGCCGCCGCTTAAAATAGCAGCAGCGATCCGGTAAGGAGAGGTACTATGGAATATATCTGGGCACCGTGGCGTATTCAGTATATCCTCGATGAAAAGCCGGAGGGTTGCATTCTCTGCGATAAGCCCAAAGAGAAAAAGGACGAAAAGAACCTTATCCTCTACCGGGGA
>JBDRFW010000007.1:0-2776 GCA_043818415.1 Chloroflexota bacterium
GATTGATAAAATCATCGCCGGCTACCGGGGGCAGAAGTGGGCGCTGATACCCCTCACCCAGGCGATTCAGGAGCAGGTCGGCTATATCCCCAAGGAGGCTATCCCCCGCATCGCCGCCGCCCTCGGCCTTTTCCCCAGCCAGGTGCAGGGGGTAATCACTTTCTACGCCCAGCTCTACACGGAGCCGCGGGGCAAGAACATCGTCAGGGTCTGCCGGGGGACGGCCTGCCACGTGCGCGGGGGTAAGTCCATCCTGAAACTGGCCCGGCAGTACCTGGACCTGGAAGAAGGCGAGACTTCCCCGGACATGGAGTACACCCTGGAGACGGTCGCCTGCATCGGTGTCTGCGCCCTGGCGCCCAACCTGATGATTAACAAGGAGACCCACGGTAAAATGAACCCTAAAAAGGTCGCCCGACTCTTCGGCGGGAGGGTGAAGGAGTAAGATGCCGGGGAAGCGTACCGTCTATGTCTGCCGGGGTACCGGCTGCGTCTCGGGGGGCAGCGACGCCGTCTACGAGGCCCTCAGGTCGGAGCTGTCCCAACAGGGCGTGACCGGGGCCAGGATTGATTTTACCGGCTGTCACGGCTTCTGCGAGCAGGGCCCCAACGTGGTGGTGGAGCCGGAAGGCATTTTCTATACCCACGTCGAAGCTGATGACGCTGCCGAAATCGTCAGCTCTCACCTGCGTGATAATAAGCCGGTGGCGCGGCTCTTTTACCACGACCCCATTACCGGCCAGGTCATGCCGCACTACGCCGAGATCAAGTTCTACGAGAAGCAGGAGCGCGTCGTGCTCCGTAACTGCGGGCACATCAACCCCGAGCGCATTGACGACTATATCAGCCACGGGGGATACCAGTCGCTGAAAAAGGTAGTCTGCACCATGAAACCGGCGGAGGTCAGCGATGAAATCAAGCGTTCCGGGATGCGCGGCCGGGGCGGGGCGGGTTTCCCCACCTGGCGCAAGTGGCAGTTCTGCCGCAGCGCCCCGGGAACAGTGAAATACATGATTTGCAACGCCGACGAAGGCGACCCCGGGGCCTTCATGGACCGCTCGATTCTGGAAGCCGACCCCCATGCCGTGCTGGAGGGGCTGGCTATCGCCGCTTATGCCATCGGCGCTGCCGAAGGCTATATCTACGTCCGCGCCGAGTACCCCCTGGCGGTGAGCCGACTTCACACCGCCCTGGCCCAGGCGCAGGAGAGGGAGTTCCTGGGGAAGAAAGTCCTCGGCTCGGATTTCAACTTCACAGTGCATATCAAGGAGGGCGCCGGGGCCTTTGTCTGCGGCGAGGAGACGGCGCTGATTGCCTCCCTGGAAAGCCGCCGCGGCATGCCGCGTCCCCGCCCGCCCTTCCCGGCGGTTTCCGGACTGGACGGCAAGCCCACCATTATCAACAACGTCAAAACGCTGGCCAACGTCCCGGTCATCATCGAGCGCGGCGGCGCCTGGTTCGCCGGCATCGGCACGGAAAAAAGCCCGGGGACGGCGGTCTTCGCCATCACCGGCAAGATTGCCAACAGCGGGCTGGTGGAGGTGCCGATGGGCACGCCCCTGGCCCATGTCATCTTTGATATCGGCGGCGGGATTCCCCGGAACCGGCGACTCAAGGCGGTGCAGACCGGCGGCCCCTCCGGCGGTTGTATCCCCGCCCGCTTTATCCACACCCCGATCGAGTACGAGACCCTGGCCAAACTGGGCTCGATAATGGGCTCCGGCGGCCTGGTGGTCATGGATGAGGCCACCTGCATGGTGGAGGTGGCCCGCTACTTCCTCAGCTTTACGCAGGCGGAGTCATGCGGCAAGTGCACGCCATGCCGCCTGGGCACGCGCCAGATGCTGGCCATCCTGACGCGCATCACCGAGGGAAAGGGCCGCGATGAGGACATCGACATGCTGCTGGCTGTTGCTAAGACGGTCAAGGAGTGCTCCATCTGCGGCCTGGGGCAGACGGCCCCAAACCCGGTGATTTCCACCATCAAATACTTCCGCGACGAGTACGAGGCCCATATCCGGGAGAAGAAGTGCCCCGCCGCCGTCTGCGAGTCCCTGATGATATCGCCCTGCCAGCACACCTGCCCGGCGGGCATCAATATCCCCATCTACGTGGCCCATATCGCCGCCTGCGAATACGCCCAGGCTATCGAGACCATCCGGGAGCGCAATCCCTTCGCCGCGGTCTGCGGCCGCATCTGCCATCACCCCTGCGAGGGCCGCTGCCGCCGCGGCGAGCTGGACGACCCCGTGGCCATCAGGATGCTCAAGCGCTATGCCGCCGACTGGTATGACGCGCACGGCGCCGAGTTGGCGAAGGTGGAGCCCTTCCCCGTGACGAAGAAGGAGAGGGTGGCCGTGGTGGGCGCCGGGCCCACCGGACTCTCCTGCGCCTATTTTCTGGCCCAGGCGGGCTATCCGGTTACCGTCTTCGAGGCCCTGCCGCTGGGTGGGGGCATGCTCTCGGTGGCCCTGCCGGAGTTCAGGTTGCCGAGGGCCACTATCCAGCAGGACATCGACTATATTTCACGGCGGGGGGTTGACATAAAATATAATACCCCCATCAATGCCAATTTCAGCGTGGACCATTTGCAGAGGGACGGCTTCAAGGCCGTCTTTATCGCCGCCGGCGCCCAGCGCAGCCAGCGCATCGGCATCCCCGGCGAGCTGGAGGACACCCAGGGGCTTTACTACGGGCTGAGGTTCCTCCGGGACGTGCGGCTGGGACGGGAGGTAAAGGTAGGGGCGCGGGTGGCCGTCATCGGGGGTGGCAACGT
>JBDRFW010000008.1:0-2976 GCA_043818415.1 Chloroflexota bacterium
GGCTTCCTTGCCCTCGGACGCTTCGCCGACGACCTCGATATCCTCGTTGATGCTCAGCAGGGCGCGAATACCGTCTCGCATGATGGCGTGGTCATCTACGATTAGCACTTTTATCTTGTGCATTGGAAACCTCCTTGTTCAGTGGTATTTCAATGATAATCTCCGTGCCTCCTTTGACCGGGTCCGACCGTATATCCAGGGTGCCACCGGCGATGGCCACCCGTTCTTTCATGCCAACCAGTCCCAGGCCGCGGGGACGTTCGCGGGAGCTGATGGCCTCCTCGACGTCGAAGCCCTGGCCGTCATCCTTTACCTGGACCCTGATGGCGTTTCTCTTGTATTGCAGGCTCAGGCTGGTATTCCTGGCCCGGGAGTGCCGGGCGATATTGTTCACGGCTTCCTGGATGACCCTGAAGAGGGTGACCTCGATGCCGGGGGCCATCCGGCGCTGCCTCCCGGACGTATTAAAATTCACGTTAATCCCCGCCGCCTCCAGGTTGACCTCGGTGAGCCACCGCGCCGCCGCCTCCAAACCGAGGTCGTCGAGCAGCGAGGGGCGGAGGTCGTATATCAGCTTGTGCACATCGTCGAGGATATTGATGGAAAGTCCCTGCGCCTTTTTCAGCATGGCGCGGGGTTTCTCGGCGTCCCCGGGCAGCATGGCCATGATGGCTTCCAGACTGGCGGTGAGGCTGGCAATTACCTGGCTGGTCTCGTCGTGCAGCTCCCGGGCGATTCTCTTGCGCTCTTCCTCCTGGATGGAGAACATGTCTTCCAGGAGCTCGCCGCGTATCTCTTCCTTTTGCTGTACCTCCCGGTGCAGCCGGGCGTTTTCTGTGGCGGCCGTAATCTGACGGGCGATGCCCTCCAGGAGCTTTACGTCCTCCGGGGATAACTGGCGGCGGTCATGGCTGGCGATGTTGAGCACCCCTAAAATCTTCTCTTTGGAGCGGAGGGGAACGCTGATGAAGGCCTGGAGACCTTCGGTCATTATCGGCTTGGAGTTACTGAAACGGGAATCACGGGAGATGTCAGCGGTGGTTATCACCTCGCCGGTGCGGACGGCCCGGCTGCTGATGCCCCCGTCCAGTTTGTAGTTTAAGTGAGAGGAGTTTTTCCGGTACAGGCCGTGATTGACCTGGCAGTAGAGCACCTGCTTCTCTTCATCGAGAAACAGTACCGCGCCGACCTTCTCGTTCATGATGGCCAGGGTCTTGTCCAGGACGCTGCCCAGTGCGGCATCCAGGTCGGTCAATTCCGGCAGGTGGCTCAGCATTTCCGATACGGAGAGCAGGTGGGAGAGCTCCTTGGTCCGCTTCTCCAGCTCCCCGGTGTAAGTCTTGAGTTTGGACCTCATATCCTCAAAAGCGCGGGCCAGCATCCCGACCTCGTCCTCCCCGGAGGCGGTGACGGAGCTGTCCAGGTCTCCCGCCGCAATCCTCCGCGAGGCGATGGTGAGGAACTTGAGGCGGTTGATGACATCGCGGGTGGTGATAATCACGATAAAGGTGGCCATGGCGGTGAGCAGCGTGCCAACGAGAATCAGGCTCTGGCGTAGCTCGTAGACGGGAGCGAGCGCCTCCGCCTCCGACTGCCGGATGATGACGCCCCAGCTGGCCCGGGACAGGGGCACGAAGGCCAGCACATCGTCACGCTCTACCTTCTGCACGGGCTCGTGGCAGGTGTGGCAAAGTCCCCGCGTCGGCTGCCCGGCGGCGATAAGGTCGGCAAAGCGGCCGGAGTGGTCGCTCTTCTCGAAGGGTGAAAGGGCGGGGCCGGGCTCGGTCCGGGCGACGACGACGCCGTTCTGGTCGACTATCTCCACGTAGCCTGTCTGCCCCAGCTGGATGGGCCGGATAAAGCCGCCGATGCTGGAGCGGGCGACGTCCACGGCGATGACAAGCAAGCCGCTAACGCCCGCCGTACGGTTTTTCACGGGGCTGATGAGGAACACCACGGGGGTTTTGGTGGCCGGTTCCAAGACCAGCCCGGAGATATAGGCCGTGCCGCTTTCCATCACGCGGCTGACGCCCGGGTAGAGAGTGAAGTTGCTGCCCCTGACGGCCGGCAAACCGGGCTGACTCCAGGAAACCCGTCCCTCGGCATCGACGACGTAGACGCTGCTTATCTTGATGGACAGCCGGGAGTAGGTGGTTGCCAGGTTCTGCACGGCGTCGTCGATGCTGGCGGGTGACTCGTCACCGCCGATGCTCCGCGCGGCGTTCCCCAGCTCGGTCAGGGCGCGCTCCAGCGTCTCGTCAAGGTAACCGGCTACCAGATGAGCGGTGGTGAGACGGTCCTCCAGCATTACCTCCGTGGCCTGATTGACGGCTCTCATACCTAAAAAGCTGAACACGCTAATCCCCAGCACCAGCCCCAGGGCCAGCAGCAGGGAGATTTTCTTCCCCAGAGTCAGTTTCCCCAGGAATGTCATCAGTCAACTCCCGGAACGGGGAGGCGCGTTCCCGGCGGGTGATACCTTCCCGCTATCCAGTCTTCTCCTTTAACGTGTTTTTCAGCGAATCGATTTCCTTTTTCAGCCTTCTCTGCTTGTTCAGCAGGTTGAGGAGATAGGCAAAAAAGATTACCCAGATGATGGCATAGGCAGCCAGTAAATAGCCGGCGTTTTCCATTTTCATCTCCTTCAGGAAGATTTTATAACTAATCCAGACGGGCTTTCAAACTGTTGATTAAGGCCTCGTCCTGCCTGACGGAGGTCCGGTGTACCAGCAGCAGGACGTACAGGACGGTGTAGGCGGCGAGGCTGACCAGGAGGGTCAGCAGCATGGAAGGGGCCAGGCCGCCGCTGAAAATCAACCCGCCGGGGTGCATCCCCCGCCAGAGGGTCGTGGCGAGGGCGACGATGGGGAGGTCGACGAAGCCGACGATGCCGATGACGGCGGCGTAGCGGGCGCCCCGCGACTCCTCCCCGGCGAAGGAGCGCACCGCGAAGTAGGCAAAGTAAATGAACCAGAG
>JBDRFW010000009.1:0-6353 GCA_043818415.1 Chloroflexota bacterium
TGAAGTATTGCATATGCTCTCACAAGTTCATCTTGACTGTTTTTCCCCATACTCACCTCCTTCTATTTCTACCTCACCCCCTGACTCCCCGTCTCGCCACCTAATATCCTTTTAAGTCTCCCCCTTTGGCAAAGGGGGACTAAGGGGGAGGTTTCTATGCTTTTCCCCTCTTTTCCCCCAGCCCCGCGTTTATCGCCTCCCGCAGGGTGGCGGCGGGAATCACCTCGATATCTTTAGGGGGCGTTACTTTACCCCCCACTTTGGGCACGATGCAGCGTTTGAAGCCCAGCCGCGCCGCCTCCCCGAGGCGCCTTTCCAGCTGGGAGGCGGCCCGCAGTTCCCCGCTCAATCCCACCTCCCCCACCGCCGCCGTCTGCGGGGCAACCTCCGTGTCCCGGTAGCTGGAGGCAATCGCCAGGGCCATGCCCAGGTCCGCCGCCGGCTCGCCCACCCTGAGGCCGCCGGTGACGTTGACCATGATATCCTGGTTGCCCAGCTTCAGTCCCACCCGCTTGGTCAGCACCGCCGTCACCAGCAGCAGCCGGTTAAAATCGACGCCGTTGACGGTGCGCCGCGGCAGCCCGAAGCTGGTGGGCGTCGTCAGCGCCTGAATCTCCACCAATAATGGCCGGCTCCCCTCGATGGTCGGCACCACCGCCGAGCCGACGGCCTCCGGGCCGCGCTGGGAGAGGAAGGCCCGCGAGGGGTTTTCCACCTCCACCAGGCCCTGCTCCTTCATCTCGAAGACGCCCACCTCGTTGGTGGAGCCGTAGCGGTTCTTGACGCAGCGGAGCAGGCGGTAGGCGCTGAAGGGCTCGCCCTCCAGGTAGAGGACGACATCGACGATATGCTCCAGCACCCGCGGGCCGGCGATGGCCCCCTCCTTGGTGACGTGCCCGGCGATGAACACCGGCACGCCGCGGAGCTTGGCCCACTGCATCAGCCTCAGGGTACAGTCGCGCACCTGGCCGATGCTGCCCGGGGCCGCCGCCATCTCCGGGGAGTAGACCGTCTGGATGGAATCGACGACCACCAGGCCGGCCCCGATATTTTCGATTTGCTCCAGCACCGCCGTGAGGTCGGTCTCGGCCATGATGAAGAGGCCCTCGCCGTTGAGTCCCAGCCGCTCCGCCCGGAGCTTGAGCTGGCGCGCCGTTTCCTCGCCGGAGACATAGACCACCGGATGGCGGCTATTGGCCAGGGAGGCCGCGGCCTGGAGCAGCAGGGTGGACTTCCCGATGCCGGGGTCGCCGCTGATGAGCACCAGCGAGCCGGCCACCAGTCCCCCGCCGAGGACACGGTTGAACTCGGCCAGGGGCAGGGGAAAGCGGTCGGCCTCTTCAAGGGTTACCCGCGACAGCTCCTGGGGCGGTGTGAGGGGGTTTAACGAGCGGGCCGGGGCGGCCTTAGTCACCGCCACCGTCATCTCCACGAAGCTGTTCCACTGCTGGCAGTCGGGGCAGCGCCCCAGCCATTTGGGGCTCTCCCGGCCGCACTCCTGGCAGACGAAGACCGCCCGGGAGGAGGACTTTTCCGATTTGCTCACAAAATGACTTTACCCGATTTTACGGAATAAGGCAAGGCGGGACGTCAGAACAACCCACTCCGTCCCGCACGGTGGAATTTTTAGGAAATATTTAGGGCTGAGTCCGCATTTTAAGAGGCAAACGTACGGTTAAAGTATTATGATTGACTTTGCTGAGCCGAGACAGCCGACCCGCATCAGAATACTGGCCAGTTCCCCGGATAACCAAGTGAAGGGTGTGATGTCGCTAAAAATTCGCCAGCTGGCTAAAGCCCCGCCCTCCGGCCTTTTCCTGAGGCTGCTCCTCCTGGCCGCCGTGGGCGTGGCGTTGGCCGCCTCCCCGGCCGTGGCCTCTCCTGATGCGGTCAGGTGGACGAAGGTCGATATCCCCACCGGGGGCGAGGCTGGCGGCTGGGTCCTGGCCAGCGGCTCAGATGTCCGCCACCTCACCCTGTCCCCGGCTGGTACGCTCTACGCCGCCGCACCAGGGCTTACCTACACCCTCTACCGCTCGGCGGACGGCGGGTACACCTGGACGCATCCCGGCAAGGTCAGCGATGACATCGTCGCTATCGCCGTGTCCCCCGCCGATGAAAGAAGGATATATTACGCTACCGAGGCCGCGGTCTACCGCTCGACCGATGCCGGCCTGACCTTCGCCCGACTGCCGAACGGTCCGGGAGGGGCCGGGGCCGGCAATATCGAGATAACCTCACTGGCCGTGGCCCGGGCCGACCACGACATCGTCGCCGTCGGCACCCGTGACACCGATAGCTCCCAGTTCGGGGGCGTCTATATGCTGGACGAGGCGGACATCATCCCCGCCTGGACGGATACCGGCCTCGGCAGCTACGACGTCTACGCGGTGGCTTTCTCACCCGCTTACTCCACCGACCGCCAGCTGGTGGCCGTGATGACCGACGAGACCGATACCTTTGTGGCCGGCCGGGTCGCTGATGGCGGCTGGGGTGCCTCCATGGGCAACGCCCGACTCAACCGGGACAATGCATCGAGTCCGGTGGCCGTCGCCGTGACGGAAACGGCAGCGGTGGCCTTCCCTTCCAACTATGACGCCGACCCCGCCTCCGGGACCAGTTTCCTCTACGTGGCGGTGGATACCGGCGCCGGTACGGGAGATGTCTACCGCATCAGCGGCGCCCCCGCCCCGAACCCATCGCCGGCGACCGACCTCAATGCCGGCGCCGCCTACGGCCAGGGCAACCTGGATATTACCGGGCTGGCGGTCTACGGGGAATACCCGTCCGCCGTCCTGCTGGCCGGCGCCGCCGACAGCACCCGTACCTGCCTTAGCTCCGACGGGGGCAACAGCTGGACTGGCAGTCGTAAGGCGCCGAGCGGGCAGTCGGGGACTTACCTGGCCATGGCGCCCGACTTCGGCACCACCGGCCGGGTCTTTGCTGCCACCGGCGGCGACGGCAGTGCCTTCTCGGTCAGCCGGGATATCGGCTCGACCTGGGACCAGCTGGGCCTCATCGATACCACCATCACCAGCATCATCGACCTGGCGCCTTCCCCCGACTACGGCCACGATAGCACCCTGTTCCTGCTCACCTACGGCAGCGAGCACAGCCTCTGGCGCAGCCGGGACGGTGGCGGACGCTGGGAAAGGGTGCTGACCAGCGATTTGGCCGGGGTGGACAGCCTCAGCCTGGTGGGGCTCCCGCCGCAGTACGGCGCCGACCACACGACCGTCTTCGTGGCGGGGGAAAGCGACGGCACCCCGACCGTCTGGGAATCGGTTGACGACGGCCGGAGCTACCGCCGGCGCTTTACCCGCGACCCCGCCACCGGCGACTCCTTTGCCATAGATGCCTGGGCGGTGGCCGACGAGAATACCCTGGTGGTATTGAGCGGCAGTAACGGCCTGGTCTATATTACCACCAGCCGCGGCCTGTCCTATACCGGGGGAGCGGCGGTCGGAGGCCTTCCCCTGCAGTCTCTGGCCCTCTCCCCGGACTACGTCAGGGACGGCACCATGCTGATGGGTAATACCGGAGGGTGGGTCTATCTGTCTCGAGACAGCGGGGCCTCGGCCCAGCCGCTGCCGGGGGACGCCACTTCGGCGCCCTTCGGCGGGGCGGTAACTGTCGCCTTCGCCCCCGCTTTTGCCGTCAACCGTACTGTTTACGCCGTCGATGCCGCCGCCGACGGCGGAATCTGGCGCTTTGTCATCGGTACGAGCATGGACTGGGAAAGTATCGACGGCACCCTGCCCGCCGGAGCCACGCTCAACCAGCTGGTCGTGGCCGGCGCCGGGACCCTCTACGCCGCCAACTCCGACCCGGATGGCGGCCTGGAACGCAGCCTTGACCCCTCCTTCTCCCTCGGCCCGGCCTTCGAGACGGTAACCGGAGGCCTCGGCGACGGCGCCGCTCTCACCGGCCTGTGGCAGTCCGGCGGCCGGTTATGGTCGGTCGATACGGCCAGCCTAAGGCTGCTGACCTTCAACGACCCGCTGACGGCGGCGGTCGTCCCGGTCTCCCCGACTAACGGGACATCGGGCTCCGGCAGCCTCGTTGACAGCACCATCCGGAACGTCACCCTCGACTGGGAGACGCTGGACGGCGCCACCAGCTACAAGTGGCAGTGCGATTACGATACCGACTTATCTTCCGTCCCCGACGGGCTCGAGGGTACTACCAGCGCCAGCTCCGCCCGCCTGCCGTCCCTCGAGCCGGCCACCACCTACTACTGGCGGGTGCGGGCCAGCGCCCCGGTCCTCAGCCCGTGGTCGGAGAAATGGACCTTTACCACCAGCCTGGACACCGAGGTTATCGCCCTCAAGCCGGAAAGTCCCGCCGCCGGGGCCAGCGGTGTGCCGGTGAGGCCGGTCTTCCAGTGGACGGCCATCGCCGGGGCGGACGCCTACGAGTTGCTGGTAGCCACCGATGCCTATTTCGCCCGCCCGGCCATCGTCAAGACAGGCGAGTTTGCCCTCCCGGCCAATGCCTGGGAGTGTGACGTCAGCCTGGACTACGCCACCACCTACTACTGGAAGGTACGGGCCCTCAGCGCCGGCAACCGCAGTCCCTGGAGCGCCGCCGGTGCCTTCACCACGGCGTCCTTCCCGCCGCTGACACCGCCGGAGCCCCCGGCTGGCATCACCTCGAAGACCCCGCCACCCCGGGAGACGATATCGGCGCTGACCCCCCTCCCCGCCCCCTTCCCGCCGGTAGCGGTCAAACCCACCCCACCGCCACCGCCGTCCCAGCCGGCCGCGCCCGTTCCGGCCCCCGGCCCGGGCCTGGACACCCTGAGCTGGCTGATTTACCTCATCGGCGGCCTGCTCCTGACCGTTATCCTGGCCTTAATCGTCATCCTGGCTATGGTCCTGAAAATCAAGCATTTCTAGTCGGCCGCTCTCACCGGCGCATCTCTTAAGGTCTTTCGACGTCTCCCTCAAGGACGGCTTCGCCGTGAAATCGGCGGACGTGGCGTGGGCTTCCCCGCAGCGGCCGGTCAGCCTGAGGGTGAACGCATCGGTCTTTGCCGGCTCCAGTTTCGATGGGGAGATAGAATCGGGTGGCGCCGTCAAGGTCTGCTCCGGCGCGCCAATACTTCCTTGTAAGACGGTTAGACGGTTCCCGTTGAACTTGCGCCCCTCAGGGCTTTGCCAGGGGCTTTGATGGAGTGAAAAGAGAGAGCCCCCCGGAATTCCGGGGGGCTTCTCGAAGTTTCGGAGATTGTCCCTTAAGTCATTCTTAGACGGAACGTCTCGTCCTGACGATGAGGACAATTACGGCGATCACCAGTACAGCACCGATGATGATTATCGCCCAGATGTAGGCAGGAGCGATCTCCTGCACTGCGGGTGCGGGCGGAATCACTATTTGCTGTGCCGGCGGTGCCGGCGGGATCGTGATTACCGGAGGAGGCATCTGTATGATCTCTACCGGTGGAGGCGGGGGTGCGGCTTCCACGGCCACGGTGAAGTTGGCAATGGTTGACCATTCACCCTCTACCGGCGCGATTGCCCTGACCCTCCAGAAGTAGGTGGTGCCGGGGTCAAGCTTGATGGCCGGTCGGATACCGGTAGTGGCCAGCTTCTCGGCGTAGAGCGGGGAGGCGAAGTTGGTGCCCACAGCCAGCTGGAACTCATACTGGGTGGCGCCGGCAGACGGGCTCCAGGAGAACGCCGGGTTAACGCCGACGTTGTTGGAGCCGTTGGCCGGTGAGCCGATGCTCGGGACCTCGGCCGAAGCGGGCTGAACGGTGAAGCTTCGTACCTCGGACCTCTTGCCGCTTATCGGCAAGGAAGCGCTGACGCCCCAGTAGTAGGTGGTGCCCGGTGTCAGGGACACGACGGTGCCGGTGACGATGGTGGATATCGTGTCGTTGGTGCCGCCGGAAACGGAGATGGGGGCGGCCACCGTCTGCGTCAGCGCCGAATCAAGGGCGACGAACAGCAGGTAGTTGGTGGCCAGGGACGGGCGCGTCCAGGTGAAGGTGATGTTGTAAGGACTGCCGGTCTGGACGTTAATCGGGATTAAAGCCTTGTCCTTGGGGGACGTCAGTCCGGGCGCCGTGCCGGCCAGGGCATCGATGTAGCTCTTGAGGCCGTCCGTGGCGGCGTTGTTGATAATCCAGAGCTTGGTGCTGCCGGCGCTGGTCTTCAGCGCGTGAGGCCCCCTGTCGGCGATATAGGTGTCCGCGGCAATGGCGCCCCACCAGGACGAGGCAGGAGTGGCGACCGTCGGTCGGGTAGAGCGCTGGATGGTGGTGTTGGCGGTGTTGGCGGTAGCGACGTAGAGCGTGCCCTCGGACAGGGCGATGCCGGTAGAAGTGGAGCCGGTGGTTTCACCGGCCA
>JBDRFW010000010.1:0-4471 GCA_043818415.1 Chloroflexota bacterium
CCCAACAAGTTCGGCGGCCGGGAAAACCTGGAGGCCATCGCCTTCCTCAAGCAGCTCAACGAGACCGTTTACCGGGAATACCCGGACGTCCATACGGTCGCTGAGGAGTCCACCTCCTGGCCCATGGTATCCCGTCCCACCTACCTCGGCGGACTCGGTTTCGGCATGAAATGGGACATGGGCTGGATGCACGATACCCTGGAGTTCATGAGCCTGGACCCGATTTACCGTAAGTACCACCACAACAACCTCACCTTCCGCATGATATACGCCTTCTACGAGAATTTTATCCTCCCCCTCTCCCATGACGAAGTCGTCTACGGCAAAAGCTCGCTGCTGGGCAAGATGCCGGGGGACGACTGGCAGAAGTTCGCCAACCTGCGCCTGCTCTACGGCTACATGTACGCCCAGTCCGGCAAAAAGCTGCTGTTCATGGGCGGGGAGTTCGGACAGTGGCGTGAGTGGGTCCACGAGGAAAGCCTGGAATGGCACCTCCTCCAGTATCCGCCGCACGCCGGCCTCCAGCAGTGGGTGGCCGACCTCAACGCGTTTTACCGCAGCCGGCCGGCCCTCTACCAGCTCGACTTCGAGGGGGCGGGGTTCGAGTGGATTGACTGCAGCGATGTCGAGCACGGTATCGTCAGCCTTATCCGCAAGGGACGCTCGCCCGAAGATACGGTAGTGGTGGTCTGCAACTTTACCCCGGGGACGCACTTCAACTACGACGTCGGCGTGCCCCGCCCTGGTATATGGAAGGAAGTACTCAACAGCGATTCCGCCGGGTACGGGGGCAGCGGCCAGGGCAACCCTAACTCCCTGGAAACTTCCCCACGGAACGTACACGGACGGCCCGCCGCCGTCACCCTGACCATACCCCCGCTGGCCGCCGTATTCCTGGAGTGGCAGGGTAACCCTACCGACTCACCAGTAAAGCCCAGGGAAGCCGACGAAAAAGCTCCCCTAAAGTAATTACCTTTTCCCGCGGGCCAACCTCGACGGCCTCTCCGGTTAAAACATTATGGTAAGTCCGTGGGGAGTCATCTGGGAGCAGCAAAGCCTCTTTACCCCACGCCTTCTCCCCTACCGGCCGGGTGTTCACGTCACCTGGCTTCGTGAAAAACCTCGGGGCGGCCGCCAGCACCCATTTCCCCCGGTAACGGCGGGCGAAGGCGCAGACCTGCTCCCGCCTTTCTCCCCCGGCGTACAACGGCAGGTAATCGCCCTCCCGGAACACCTCGGCAAAGTCCCGGCGGGCCTTCAGCGCCGTGTAAGTCAGGTAAAGCTTGATGCGGCCGTCGCGCCAGGCAGCCAGCAAATCGTCGACCAGCGCCGGTTTTCCCCGTGATTCTTCCCGTATCAGGCCGTCCAGCAACTCACGCCGCCTCGTGGAGTCGACCGGGCGGCGGTTGTCCGGGTCGACCAGGCTGAAGTCCCAGAGCTCGGTGCCCCGGTAGAAGTCCGGCACGCCGGGCGAGGCTATTTTCAGCAGCACCTGGGACAGCGAGTTCAGGGCGCCATAATAGGCAATCTTCCCCTGGAACTCCAGGAAGTCCCCGAGGAACTCATTATCACCCGGATCATCCAGGATGGCATCGATGAAACCCAGCAGACCGTCCTCGTAGTCTTTATTTATGTCAAGCCAGCTGTTGATAGCTTTGGCCTCGCGGGTGGCCTTAATCAGGTAGGCCTTGAGACGCCCCTTGAAATCGGATACCTCTTCCGGCAGGAGCGGCCAGGCCCCGAGGAGGGTCTGGTAGAGCAGCACCTCGGTATTCGGCTCCGGCACCGGCTGGCCTTTCCCGGTCCGCTTCTTCGACCGGTTTTGGCTCATCCATTTTTTTAAATGCCTCTCCCATTCACCGGGTATCTCGGAGAGCACGCTGATTCTGGCCCGGACGTCCTCGCTGCGCTTGGTATCGTGCGTGGAGGTGGCGTTCAGGGTGTGCGGCCAGCGCTCCATCCTCGCCAGGTTCCAGCGGTGGAAATCTTCCATGGAGATACCATTGGAAGAGGGGTCGCCGCCGACCTCGTTCAGGGAGACGAGGCGGTGGTAGTTGTAGAGGGCGGTATCCTCGAAGCCCTTGGCCATGACGGCCCCGGTAAGCTGCTGCCACCGCCTGACGAACTCGAGGCAGTCCTGCTTGTAGTCCGGAGCGGCGTTTCGGGAGAAATCCAGCCGCAATACTTTTTTCAGGAAGTCCAGCGCCGCACCGGGCGCAGCGTGATGCTTTACGGCCTCCCCGAAGGCCTTCTCAACGTACTTTCTATCGGTGGGATTCACTTCCAGGTCCCGCGTGTAGGTGCGATAGACCGGCAGGCCGGCGGTGACCGCCACCAGGGCTTCGGCTGCATCATTAGGGGAAATACTGGAAGCCCCTCCCTCCCGCGCCAGGTGGGCCAGGTAATTTCCCAGGGCCTTTGTCTCTTCGGGGAAAAGCTGGCGCATGACCTGCGCCTGTTTCCCGTAGGCCAGCGCGCCGAAGTCCTGATGAGAATCAATAAGTCCAGCGTAGGTGCGGCCGATGGCCTTGATGCCCTCACCTTCCACGAAAAAGGCGTTCAGCCTGGCGGCAAACTCATAGCCGGTGGTACCGCTGACCGGCCATGACTCCGGGATGGCCTCGTCGCCGGAGAGAATTTTCTCCACCACGATGTAGAAACCGCCGCCTTTTCCCTCCCCAACTCGCGGCGACAGGCGCCGCTGCAAACGCTGGAGGTATTCCAGGGGGTCGTAGAGGCCGTCGATATGGTCGATGCGCAGCCCGGTGACCTTCCCTTCGTCAAGGAGGCGGAACGCCAGGGAGTGTGTCTTTTCCAGCACTTCCTCGTCTTCCACCCGCACACCGACGAGTTCGCCGATATCAAAGAAGCGCCGGTACCCCGCCATTTCCCCACCGCGCCCCCCGAACCGGAGCCAGTCGGTATCGAAGAAGCGGGCAAAGGGAGAGTCCGCCCCCTTCTGAACGAGGTCCCGCCACCAAGGGTTCTCGTCGCTGGCCGCCAGGTGGTTGGGCACGATATCGAGGAGCAGCCCCATACCGCGCCGCCTCAGCTCCCCGGCCAGAGCTTCGAAATCTCCAGCCGTGCCCAGCTCGGGGTTGAGCCGGGTGGGGTCGGTGACGTCATAGCCGTGCTGGCTGCCCCGCCGGGCTTTAAAGATCGGGGAAGCGTAGATATCGGTAATACCCAGCCGTTGCAGGTAGGGCACCAGCGCCACGGCGTCCCGGAAGGTGAAGTCCCGGTTGAACTGGAGTCGGCAGGTGGCGACGGGTATCCGCAGGCCGGTCATCTACTCCACCCGTATCGAGAGCTGCTCCCCGAGGGACCCGAAGTCATTCACCCAGGCCCCCGCCGGCTGGTCCCCACCTTCGGCTTTACGCTTAAACTCCGGATAAACGCTTTGCAGCATTCCCCAGTAAAGGTTCTGCACCTTCCAGAGGTCGACGGGGATGGGCAGGCGGAGCGCCAGCGATACGGCGTCGATGACCTTCTTGAGGTTATCGGCATTATCCGGGGCCGCCACCTGGGCCGCCATCATTTTCTCCAGGTTTTCCTTGAAATCATAGCCGATGCCGTCGGCATCGAGGTCGACCTGCCAGGAGGCCGCAGTCTCGACCAGGTTTCGCACGCCAACGGCGTCGATGGTCTCGCTGTTGACGGCGCGGTGTAAATCGATGTTGAGAATCAGCTCGGCGGCGGAATGGAAAGCCTTGGGGACCGGTCCGCCGAGCTCGGAGAGGAAGCGCATCGGCGGGTAGTGGTACTCGTAAAGCTGCCGGTAAGCCGTCTCAATCTCGGACATGGTGGACTCCAGGATATAGCCGAGTACCTTGCGCTGCTCGTCACGGAACAGCGACTTCAGGGAGTAGGTGGAGCTGCCGAAGTGCTTGTCCAGCAGCCGGATAACATCGGGGAAGTCGGCCGTGGCGCATGACTGGATGGTCTCCTGGACCATGGCCTGGTAAGCCTCTTCCCCCTGGAAGTTTCGAACGCCGGCGTTGATAACGTGCCCCCCGAGATGGAACACCCCGAAGCTGAGGACCGCCGTTTCCCCGGTTATTTCGGAGGTGAGCCTGGCCCGGCCGATGGCCAGCTTGCTCTTGCCGCAATCGGTCGTCTGGCGGTCCTCGTTATTTATCTGGTAGCAGTAGACACTTGTCTCCTGGCTGTACTCCTCGAAGATGGAGCTGACGGCGTAGTGGGCGGCCACCTTGGTCAGGTCAATCATCGCCGGCCGGACGAGGTGTTGGTAAATACGCCGGCCGTCACCCTGCTCCGGGATGTTGCTCTTGGCCTGCTCCAGTAGTTTGAGGAAGCTCTCCTCCACGTCATCGCCAAACAGTTCCTGCGCCAGCTGCACCACCCTCCCGGCGTACTGGATGACCTGGACGGGTTCCGGCCGGGAAAGCTCGTCGAAGAACCACCCGCAGGAGGTGTACATCAGCATGGCGTGGCGCTGCAGCTCCAGCAG
>JBDRFW010000011.1:0-6717 GCA_043818415.1 Chloroflexota bacterium
CAAGAGTATAGCACAGCCGCCGCCCGGATAGTATTAAATTCCCGTTAATTTATCATAATGAAATTATAAAGATTCCCCGGTCTCAACTCTTCATCTACGAGTCAATCAAGCTTTCCACGATTTATCCTGATGAGCTGGTCGTCATCGGCCGTCGGTACGCCGCGTCCGTCACGGTTGCTGGTGAGCAGATAGAGAAGCCCGTCCGGGCCTACAACCACTTCACGCAGTCGTCCGAAGTTTCTCTCCAGATGGCGCCGCAGCGCCGCCGTTTCTCCGCTTATCTCCGCCTGGTAGAGACTCTGACCGCGGAGGCCGCTAAAAAAGATAGACCCCTTCCAGAAAGCCGCCCCGGACGGCGCCCAGGTATCTCCGCCGCTTTGCAACACCGGGCTGACCATGCCTTCCGCCGTCGCTTCGCCGCGGATGTGCGGCCAGCCGTAATTGGCCCCGGGCCGGATAAGGTTCAGCTCATCGGTGGCCTGGGAGCCGTGCTCCGTAGCCCAGAGCCTCCCCCGGTCATCCCAGGCCAACCCCTGTGGGTTGCGGTGCCCGTAGGAATAGACCGGCGAACCGGGAAAGGGGTTGTCCTCCGGAACGGCGCCATCGTCTTCCAGGCGCAAAATCTTGCCAGCCAGCGAGGTGAGGTCCTGGGCCAACTCGGCAACACCGGAATCGCCGGTGGTAATGTAGAGTCGGCCGTCCGGCCCGAACTTAATTCTCCCGCCGTTATGTATATTACCCGCCGGAATACCATCGAGAATCACTTCACCGTCCACCAGAATATCGTCCTTTTTGATGTACCTCGCCACGCGGTTTACCAGGTTATTCCCGTCCTGACGGGTATAATAGACGTAGGTAAAACCATTGACGTTGAAGTCAGGATGAACGGCAATCCCCAGCAGTCCGCCCTCGCCGCGAGCGGCAACATCGTTAACGGTTAACAGCGACGCGGGCATGAGCCCCTGGTGAGCATCGACCAGCCTTATCCTCCCCACACGTTCGGTAAATATTATGCTGCCGTCCGGCAGAAAATCGAGCGCCCAGGGTATTTCCAGCCCTCTGGCCAGGGAGACGGCCAGCTCGGCGTCCGCGACAGCTGGCTCCTGCTCCGGAGCAGAAGATGGCGCCGCCGCGGGCGTCTCCAGCCGACCCGCCCGGAAATTCCACCATATCAGCCCGGCTACTACCAGCACGACAATCAATACCGAGACGACTATTATTTTCTTTATCATTGACCGCCTCGGTTCAACTCCACTCGCCGGCGCCGGTCCAGACGCGCGCCAGCTCCCCGGCCAGAAGCCGGTGCTCCGCCCGCTTCATGTACGGGTCCACCCGGAAGAAGTCTATCGCCTCGGTGCGGGCCAGCTCCAGAAGGGCGACGTCGGATATCTTCGCCATGCGCAGGTCGGGCAGGCCGCTCTGGCGCGTCCCGAAGAACTCGCCCGGCCCCCGCAGTCGCAGGTCTTCCTCGGCCAGCTTGAAGCCATCCTGCACGTTCTCTATTATGTCAAGTCGCTCCCGCCCCACCTCGGTGGGGTTTTCCGCCAGCATCATGCAGTAGCTCTGCGCCTCACCGCGCCCCACCCGACCCCGGAACTGGTGCAGCTGGGAGAGCCCGAAGCGGTCGGCGCTCTCTATCAGCATCACCGTGGCGTTGGGCACATCGATGCCCACCTCAATCACGGGGGTCGAGACCAGGATATTCAATTCGCCGGAGCGGAAGGCCGCCATGACCGCGTTCTTATCGGCGGCGGCGAGCCGACCGTGCAACAGGCCGAGACGCAGGTCCGGGAAGACCTCCCGGGAGAGGCGCTCGTACTCCACCACCGCCGCCTGGGCGGCGATAGCCTCCGACTCCTCGATGAGGGGGCAGAGGATAAAGGTCTGGCGCCCCTCGCCCACCTGCTTCCTCACGAAGGCGTAGGCGCTCTCCCGCTGGTCAGGCTTGAGCCACTTCGTCTTCACCGTCTGCCGGCCCGGCGGCAGCTCGTCGATGACGGAAAGGTCGAGGTCGCCGTACAGCGTCAGGGCCAGGGTGCGGGGTATTGGGGTGGCTGTCATCACCAGCATGTGGGGGTTGAACCCCTTCTCCCGCAGGGCCGACCGCTGCTCCACGCCGAAGCGGTGCTGCTCGTCGACCACCGCCAGTCCCAGCTTATGAAACTCGACTCCCTTCTGGACGAGGGCGTGCGTGCCGATGACGATATCGATTTCGCCGGATAGAATCTGCTTTTGAATCTGCCGCTTGCCGGCTTGCCGTATATCGCCGATGAGCAGGGCTACCCGCAGGGGACGTTCGCGGAGACCGGCATAGCTCCGCATGTAGCCTTCCCCCTCTTCTTCCCCCACCCTGGATAAAAGGCGGCAGATGGTGGCGAAGTGCTGCTCGGCGAGAATCTCGGTGGGCGCCATGAAGGCCGCCTGGTAGCCGTTGGCCGCCGCCGCCAGCAGGGCCGCCGTGGCCACCACCGTCTTGCCGCTGCCCACCTCCCCCTGTAATAGCCGGCACATCGGGCGGGACTTCTCCAGGTCCGCCATAATCTCCGCCATGACCTTATTCTGCGCCGCGGTGAGGGTGAAGGGCAGCGACTTTATAAACGTATCTACAACCGGCTGTTTAACGTCAAAAGGAGTGCCCGGCCGCGTCTCCTGGAAGTCGCGCTTCTTGCTCATCACGCCCAGCTGGAGCAGAAAAAGCTCGTCGAAGGCCAGGCGGGTGCGGGCCCGGTCCTTGGCCGCTTCGTCCTCCGGGTAATGGGCCTGGCTGATGGCCTGCGGCAGCTCCAGGAGGTTGAGCCGCTTCCTCAGGTCATCCGGCAGGAAATCGGGCACCTGCGGCGCCCAGAGGTCGATGAACTCCTTCATCAGCTTCCTGACCCGCCGCGGCCGCAGGCCCTGGGTCAGCGGGTAGACCGGCACCAGACGCGCGGTGTGGACCAGGTCCTGGCCTTCCATCAGCTCCCACTCCGGCGAGAGAAAAACGTGGCGTCCTTTGAAGAGGCTGACGCGGCCGCTGAGCATTATCCGGGCGTTGGTGGTGAGCTTCCTGGCCAGGTAGGGCTGGTTGAACCAGAGCACCCGCATGTTCCCCGTCTCGTCGCCGACGATGGCCTCGGTGCTGCGCCGGCCCCCCGGCCGGGACTCCTGGGCCTGCCAGACATTGGCCACGATGGTCTGCTCCTCCCCCTCGGCGAGCTGGGAGATGAACTTGAGCCGGCTGTAGTCCAGGTGGCGGTGGGGAAAGAAGTAGAGCAGGTCGCGCACCGTCCTGACGCCCATCTTGCCGAACTTGCCGGCCAGACTGGTGCTGATGCCTTTAACGATAGTAACGGGGGAATCGAGGCCGGAGCCGGCGCCGGTCGCCGGGGTCGATTTTTTCACCTTCGGGGCCGGCTTTTTAACGGTAACCGTGCGGGGAGCGGGTGACACGGCGGCGGGCCCTTTCTCCATCTCATCGAGGAAAGCCAGAACGTCCTGCGCCCACTCGCGGCGCTGCGGCGGGGTCAGGGTAGCATAGCCGGGGGCGAAGAGCTTGCGGAAACGCCGGAGAAGGGCCGGGCTGGTGACTGATTCCGCCGCTTGACCCGACCAGTTGCGCAGGAATTTATCCAGCCCGCCGAACACGGCAATGTCCGCGTAGTCGCGCTGCCGCTCCAGGTCGAGGACTTTGCGCAGAGAATCGGCGTTCATCGGCAATACATTCCCGCCTAATTATAGCCGGAATCCGGGGAGAAAAGCACGGACGGCGGGTTAATACAATGGAACGCTACCGGTCGCCGAGGACGGCCACGCCGATGACGCTGTCGGTAATGACCCTGGCCGTCATTACTACTTGGCTGCCTCGAGAAAAGTCAGGGCGAGGGCCTTGGGGCCGGCATACGTTCCGACCACCGGGCTGATGATTGAGCGCCGGATATTCTCCTTGGGGAAGAGCGCGCCGAGACGCTCCACCAGGGCATCGGCGTCATCGGGGGTGGTGGAATGCTCCACGGCCATCCCCTCCAGCTTGCCGTAACCGGCTATTACGCTGTACATATAGTCGAGCCCCGCGCTCATGGAACGCACGCGGGTCAGGGGCGACATCTCGCCTTCCTTGATGGTGAGTATCGGCTTAACGGACAGCATCGAGCCCAGCAGCCCGCTGGCCTTGCCGATGCGCCCGCCCTTGGCCAAGTACTTGAGCGTATCGAAATAGGCGATGAGGTGCGACCGCGATACCGCCTGGCGCGCCAGGTCGGCCGCCTTCTCCAGGTTGGCCCCTTTTTTAACGGCCTCGGCCACGGAGATGGCAATCAACCCCTGGCCCATAGCTACCGAAAGCGAATCGATTATCTCGATGCGGCACTTGCCGGACATTATTTGCTTGGCCTGCGTGGCCGACTGGTAGGTGCCGCTGAGCTTGCTGGACACGACGATGACCAGAATCTCATCGGTCTCCTTGGCCAGCTTCTGGTAGACCTCCAGGAAGTCGTTGGGCGTCGGCTGCGTCGTCGAGGGCAGGGTAGACTCGGCAACCAGGCGCCGGTAGAACTCCTCGGTAGTGATGTCCACGCGGTCGCGGTAGATGTCCTCGCCGAAGCGCACGTAGAGCGGCACCACGGTGAGCCCCAGCTCCCCGGCCAGGTCTTCGGTGATGTCTGATAGCGTATCCGTTACGATTTTAACCGTCATTCCCGCCTCCAACCTTCCTATTCAATAGAAATAATATAGCTGTAGTGGGGCTGTCCGCCCCGGATAACTTCGACCTGCAGCTGCGGGTACTCTTCCGTGATGCCGGCGCTTATCTGCTCGGCCTCGGCGCCCTCGGCTTCTTCCCCGTAGTACATGGTAACCACCTCAGCCTTCTCCAGGTCCAGCCGGTCCAGGAGCTTATGGATAACCTCGGCGTTGCTTTCCCCGGCGGCCACGAGGTCGCCGTCCAGCAGGCCGATGGGCTGCTTCTTTTTAATCTTCAGGCCGTTTATCTTGGTGGTGCGCACCGAGCGGGTGACCTCGATTGTCTTTACCGCGGAGAGGGCCTTGGTCATGATGTCGGCGTTGGTGTTGAACTCAGCCTCGTAGTCGAAGGCCAGCAGCGCCACCACCCCCTGCGGAATGGTGCGGGTGGGCACCACCTTGACCTTTTTCTCCGTCAGCGACTGTACCTGTTCGGCGGTGAGGATGATGTTCTTGTTGTTGGGCAGAATGATAATCTTGTCCGAGAAAGTGGACTCCACCGCCTGGAGGATATCCTTGGTACTGGGGTTCATCGTCTGGCCGCCGGGCACGACGGTGGCTGCGCCCAGGCTGCCGAACACATCGGTCAGGCCGTCCCCGGAAGCCACGGCGATGACGGCCGTATCCGTGGTAGGCAGCCGGTCCTTCTGCATCTCCAGATAGTCCAGGTGCTGCTCGTCCATGTTGCGGATGCTGACCTGGTGCATCGTGCCCAGCTTGGTGGCCAACTGGACGACGTTCCCCGGCGTCAGGGTATGGATATGGATGCGTACCGCCGTCTCGTCACCGACGACGATGAGGGACTCGCCTTTCTTCAGTAGTCGTTTCTTGATGGTTTCTGCGTCCAGCTTCTCCCCCTTGAGGAGGAACTCGGTGCAGTAGCCGAAGGGCACCTCCTCGACGCCGGCCGCCGCCGGCAGCGACGCCACGTGGGGGGTCTCGCTGACGATTATCTGCGGCTTGCGGAGTCGCATCAGCTCGGTCTCGCCGCGGAGATAGCGCATGGCCCCCTCGAGGATAGTGTAGAGGCCCTGGCCGCCGGCATCCACCACGCCGGCATCCCTGAGCACCTTGAGGAGGTTGGGGGTGTTGGCCACCGATTCCCCGGCGGCGTTCACCGTGGCCTCCATGATAGCGATGATATCCTCGTCGCCGGCGTCAACCCGGGCTCGGGCGGCCGCGGCGGCGTCCTTTATCACGGTAAGCATCGTCCCTTCGACGGGACTGCTCACCCCCCTGTAAGCGATGACCGCCGATTTATCCAGGGCAGCGGCGAGGTCGGCGGCAGTGAAGGACTCCCTGCCCTCCAGCCCCTCGGCCAGGCCGCGCCATATCTGGGAGAGGATGACGCCGCTGTTGCCGCGGGCCCCCATGAGAGCGCCCCTGGCCATGGCATGGGCCACCCCGGAGGCGGAGTGGTCCGGCGCGCGGTAGGCCTCCTCCATCGTGGAGCGCATGGTCAACATCATATTCGTCCCGGTATCGCCATCCGGCACCGGGAAGACGTTAAGGGCATCGATTTCAGCGGAGCTCTTTTCCAGCCAGGAGCCTGCCGCCGCGAACATCTCTCTCAGGTCCTGGCCCGCCACGACTTTCGTCTGGCTCATGCTTCACCATCCTTGCCAATCTTGCGGCACTATGTTACTATGTATTAGCACAATATTACAATAGTTTTAAGGGATAATCAAGGAGAACAAGTTGAAGTGTGATTTATGCGGTAAGACCCCGCAGTTCGGTCATAATGTCAGCCACTCCAAGCGGCACACCAACCGCCGCTTTGACCCCAATATTCACCCCGCTACGATTACCATCAACGGCGAGACGAGACGTTATAAACTTTGCACGCGCTGCCTGCGCACCCAGCACAAGGTAGCCAAGGCCTAGCTGAACAGGCAACCCTCCCTCCTTACCCCTTTCCCGCAATCCTGCGGGCGGCGGCCAGCGCCCCGGCGACCTGTTTTGGGGCGGTGCCGCCGGTAACGTTCCGGGCCGCCAGCGATG
>JBDRFW010000012.1:0-2371 GCA_043818415.1 Chloroflexota bacterium
TACATATACTAACAGATTCATGATAGTCTCCCACTAAACGCACGAGGATGATTTTCTAACATTATTCCATAAATGAAACATCGGTGCAAAGAGGAAATTATAAAATTTACTTTAAAAAGTCAAAAAAAGAAAGGAAGAGGGAAAAAGTTGACAATTTTTTTAACACTTTCACATGATATTCTTTACAAGAACTACTTGAATTCTGATAACGCTTTTCCCCCCTACCCCCTCGCCGCCTCTGCCAGCTCCCGCGCTATCCGCTGCGCCAGCTCCGGGCTGAACCGCCGCGGGAACCTGATTTCCGAGATGTGTCTGGCGTCCCTGGCAATGTCCAGCAGGTCCGTCCGCTCCACGATGTTGTGTGACGGCATGTTGCACTGTTTGGCGTACTTCTCCCGCACGTCAAAGACCCGCCGGAAAGTCCGCTTTTCCTCGGCGGTGAGGTCGTGGTACCCCTTGACCTTCCGGTACCGGTCCCGCGGGTCCTTCGTGAAGTCCTTGGACTGGATTTGCAGGTTCTTCATGTAGAAAAGGTCGAGCTGTCCCCTCTCGACCAGCTTCCGCAAAATGGCGTCCTTCAGCCTGAGCAGGTGGGTGACGTCGTTCAGCGCGTAGTCCAGCGCCTCCGGGTCTATCGGCCGCCTCGTCCAGTTGTGCTTCTGGTACTTCGACTTCTTCGTCAGGGTGACCCCGAGCTCCGCGGCGATGACCGAGTGCAGGTCCTTCTTCTCGTAGTCCAGGATATCGACGGCCGGCCGCAGGTCCATGATGGGCTTCATCTCGATGTCGTAGGTGTTCTTCAGCAGCGACGCGTCGCTCGATGCGTCGTAAATGACCTTCAGGACGTTGCTGCTCTCGAAGAGCATTTTCAGGAACTTCTTATCGATGCCGAACGGGTCGATTAACACCGTATCGACCCCGTCGAAAATCTGCACCAGGCACAGCCTCTCGCCGTAGGCGTGCCGGTTCAGCTCCGCCTCGAGGTCCAGGGCGATGACGTCGAACTTCTTGTCCTCGAACCGATTCAGGTAGGCCAGGAGCTCGTCTTGGGTCTTGATGTAGGTGTATTTCATCCCACCCGCGCCTCGACGACGATGTCCTCCCCGCTGCGGTAGGTCCGGGTGAAGGTCAGTTTTATAGCCTTATCGACGTCCCTGATATCGAGCTCCCCCACCGCCTCGATGCCCTTGCCCATGAGCTTCGGCGCCACGATGGCCACCAGCCTGTCCGCCAGCCCGAGCCTCAGGAACGAGGTAATCGTGGCCGCGCCCCCCTCCACCAGCACCGAGGCTATCTGCCGCTGCCCCAGCGCCGGCAGCAGCGCGCGCAGGTCCACCTCGCCCCGGGCATCCGCCGGCACGGTCACCACCTCGATTCCCCTCTCAACGAGTTCGGCCAGCTTTTTCCCGTCCGCCGCCGGGGTAGTCGCCACCAGCGTTTTTGCTTTTCCCTGGTCCGCCAGCACCCGGGCCCCGGCCGGAATCCTCAGCTTAGAATCGAGCACGATGCGGGTGGGGTTTCTCCCCTTGGCCAGGCGCACCGTGAGCTCGGGGTCGTCCGCCAGCACGGTGCCGGCCCCCACCAGGACGGCGTCGTGAGTGGCGCGGAGTCGGTGGGCCAGTCGCTGGGAGGCCGCCGAGCTTATCCAGCGGGAGCTGCCCGTGGCGGCGGCAATCCGCCCGTCGAGCGTCTCGGCGAACTTTACGGTGATGAAAGGCAACCCCGTCGTCGTATATTTGATGTAGGCCTCGTTCAGGGAACGGCACTCCGCTTCGAGGACTCCCACCCGCGTCTCGATGCCGTGCTGCTGGATGACTTCCACGCTCCGGCCCCTCATCTCGGGGAAGGGGTCCAGCGTCCCGATGACGACCCTGCCGAGCTTTTTCCGGACGATGGCGTCGGTACAGGGCGGCGTCTTGCCGTAATGCCGGCACGGCTCGAGAGTGACGTACATCGTAGCCCCGGAGATATCTTCACGGGCCTCCCTGATGGCATCAATCTCCGCGTGCGGCCCCCCGAAGTAGTGATGGTACCCCTGCCCGATTACCCTCCCCTCCCTGACGATGACGGCCCCCACCATGGGGTTCGGGCTGGTCCTCCCCAGTCCGCGGCGGGCCAGCCGCAGGGCCTCCTTCATAAACCTCTCGTCGTTCTCCATGAGCTATTATTAAATACCGGCGGTGTACGCTATTATAGCTCATAGCCGTGACTTTATTAAAGTCATCCAGGGACGCTTGCGCCGCCGAGGCTGATTTGATAGAATGAAAACTTGGAAGGCTGGCAAACCACCGCCGCGGGCCGTTAGCTCAGTTGGTAGAGCACCTGACTTTTAATCAGGGTGTCACAGGTTCGAGACCTGTACGGCCTACCA
>JBDRFW010000013.1:0-5832 GCA_043818415.1 Chloroflexota bacterium
CCGGCACCCGCTCCCGCCCCGGCACCGGCTCCCGGTGCGCCGCAATATGGCGGCGTGCTAAAAGCTGCCAGGGGCACTTTCCCCAAGGTTTTGAGCTATCCGCCGGAGATGGCCCCTACCGACAGTATCTACATGCTGCCCGTAGCGGAAAGGCTGGTCACCTGGTATCCTAACGGAGACCGCCGCGCCGTACTGGCGGAATCGTGGGACGAGGACCCTCAGAACAAGAGCATAACCTATCACCTGAGAAAGGGCGTCCGGTTCCATGACGGCACACCCTTCAACGCCGAGGCCGTCAAATGGAACCTGGAGATGAGACTGGCGAAAAACCGGCTGACTGACGGAAAGTACGTGAAGTCTATCGAAGTTATTGATGAGAACACCGTCAGGGTGCACGTCACCGACTTCCACAACCAGCTCGCCTTTAACTACGGGTGGCAGCAAATGTACTCGCCGACCGCCTATAAGCAAGCCGGCGGCGGCGATGAAGAAAAGAGCATCCAGTGGGCCAGAACTCACGCGGTGGGGACCGGCCCCTTCAAAGTGACCGAATTTAAGATCGATACGGTCATCAAATACGAACGGAACAATGATTACTGGCAGGCAGGCAAGCCCTATCTTGACGGCATGGAAATCCGCTTCATCCCGGACATCATGGTCGCTTCGGCGATGCTGGAAGCGGGTGAGGTGGACGCCTGGATTGACGTATCGGCCGTGCAAAACGTGCTTGACCTGCAGGACAAGGGAATGAAGGTGAACTGGGGGCCCGGCTTCTTCTGGGCAATCCTTCCCAACTCCAGCGACCCCGCATCTCCGTTCGCCAACAAGAAGGTACGCGAGGCGATTGAGTACGCCATCGACCGGCCGGCCCTGGCGGATATGCTCGGGTTCGGCAAGTTCGAACCGTTTACTCAGATGGCTCCTAAAGGCTGGCCCGGCTACGTCGAGGGTTACGACCCCCGACCGTACAATCCGACCAAGGCAAAACAGCTGCTGGCCGAAGCTAGCTACCCGAACGGCTTCCAGACTGAACTCCTCGCCAATGCGGTAACCTCCCAGGACGCCGCGGCCGCGATACAGGCTTATCTGGCGAGCGTCAACATCGAAGTCAAACTTGACCTGACCGACCCCGGCCGGTACGCTGCGTCCGCTTTCGGGACCGGCTGGAAGGGGCTGATATTCGCCGCGTCCGGGATCAACCCTGACTCGACTGACCTGTACGTACATTTCGGCCCCAGCCCCATGACCTACCGCACCGGGACCATCGGCAAGTCGCCCGAATTCCTGGCGGCCTGCGAAACGGCACTGCGCGAGTATAACAAGGCCGAGGAGCTGAAGAAAATCCAGGCAATAGTCAGGCAGGGTGGCGAAGACGCCATGATAATCCCGATATTCCGGTCAGCCCAGGCGCTGGTAATGCAACCGTGGGTGCATAGCGAGTACGTGTTAATTCACACGGTCATCTGGGATGCCTAAAACGACTGGATGGAAAAGCACTAGGCAATTACCGGGCAAATACAGGTAAGTAAAAACGGGTGGTTCACCCCTTGCGCCGGGGGAATACGGCCGGGGGTGAATCACCCGGTAGAAAAGCTGTATCTTTACAGGCAGCCAGAAATTGGATTGCTCCGGGTAAATGCTGCAACGTTCGGACGTACGCGGCTCAACGCCTGACAGTACAGAATCCTTGACGCTTGCTAGAGGTTTATAATGGCGACATACATTATCCGGCGGCTGATACAGGCGCTGGTCGTCCTCATCATGGTGACCCTGCTGGTTTTCTTCATCATGCGGTTACTACCCGGCGACCCGCTCCTGATTTATTTGGCCCAGAGTGCGGAGCTGGAAGCCATGCCGCCGGAGATGATGGACCAGCTCCGGCACGAGTTCGGCCTGGACAGGCCGCTGATGGTGCAGTACTTCACCTGGGTAGGCGGCATCTTCCGGGGGGACTTCGGTACCTCCATATTCTACCATCATGACGTGGGAGCGCTGATGGCTCAGCGCTTTCCCGTCACCGTTCACCTGGGTCTGCTGGCCCTGATTTTCGGCGCCTTTTTCGGCATACTGGCCGGGCTGGCCGCGGCGGTGAGGCGGGGCAAATGGCTGGACAAGATAATCACCCCTTTAACGTATATCGGCATCACCATCCCGGTGTTCTGGCTGGGGATATTGCTGATATACCTCTTCGGGCTGAAGCTGCACTGGCTTCCCATCGCCGGGTACACCTCGCCGCTGGACGATTTCTGGCTGAGTACGAAGCAGGTGATTATGCCCGTCGTCTGTCTGGCCGTCTTCGGGCTGGCGGCCAACGCCCGCCAGATGCGGTCAGGCATGCTCGAGGTTATCCGGCAGGACTACGTCCGCACCGCCTGGTCCAAGGGGCTCAGCGAGCGCCGGGTGATAATCAAGCATGCCATGAAAAACAGCCTCATCCCGGTCATTACCCTGATGGGCATCGGCGTGGGCATCATCTTCGGCGGCTCCGTGCTCGTGGAGACGGTTTTCGCCATCCCCGGGGTCGGCCGTCTGCTGGTCAGCAGCATTTTTGCCCAGGACTACGTGGTGGTGCAGGCAATAACCTTCGTCATCGCCGTCATCGTCCTGACGGTAAACCTGATTGTTGATATCTCTTACGGGTGGTTTGACCCCAGGATACGTTATGGCTAGAAAGTGCGGAAAATGGTTATAGCGCGGAACACTGCCCCGGAATTTGAAGAGGCCCCACCCCGCGTCAGCGAGTGGCAGCGGTTCAGGAGGGTCTTCCTCTCGCGCGGGGTGGTCATTTTCGGGCTGGTCATCCTGCTGGCGCTGTTATTTACCGCCATCTTTGCCAGCTGGCTGGCCCCCTACGACCCCTACAAGCCAGGCACCGCTCCCTCACTGCTGCAACCAAACCTGGAACATCCCCTCGGCACGGACATCCTGGGGAGAGACACCCTGAGCCGGCTCATCTACGGTTCGAGGACGGCCCTCATGGTAGGCTTTATTTCCGTAGCCGTTGCCTCAATCTTCGGCGTTTCCCTCGGGCTGAGCGCGGGATACTTCGGCGGTATCGCCAATATCATCATCATGAGAGCCATGGACGCTCTTATTTCTTTCCCGATGATTCTGCTGGCGCTGGTCGTGGCCGCCGTTCTCGGCGGGGGTATCCATAACGTTATCATCGCCCTGAGCATTGCCACGATACCCGGGTACGCCAGGGTGACCTGCGGGCTGACTCTCAGTATCAGGGAAAATGACTACGTGCTATCCCAACGCGCCATGGGCGCCAGCAACCTGCGCACCATGCTGCGACATATTTTACCTAACGCCTTCCCGCCGCTCATCGTGCTGATGACGATGCAGCTGGGGAACCTGATACTGGCCGAAGCCGGCCTCAGCTTCCTCGGCATCGGCATCGGGCCGCCGGGTGCCGCCTGGGGGGCCATGGTCAATGACGGCTACAAGTACCTGTCCAGAAACCCCGTGCTTTCCTTTGCCCCCGGCCTGGCCATCATGCTGGTGGTCTTTGCCTTCAACATGGTAGGCGACGGCCTGAGGGACGCCCTCGACCCCAGGCTCCGGGGCCTGCTCTAGCGTTTGAAGAAAAATACCTCATCATGTCCTATTACCGTCCGATACCGCAATTACCGGACTGAAGGAGGAGACGTATTATGAGTACCTGGCACGAGTATGTCCAGAGAACCGGCACCCTCCCGGAGTGGCCCTACCCCATCAACTACGACAAGGTAAATGAGGTCGTCACGGACGTCCTGGTCATCGGCGGGGGGGTGGCCGGCTGCCGCGCCGCCATCAGCGCGGCCGGAAAGGGAGTCAAGGTGGCCATCCTGGAGAGGGGCCACGCCAAAAGGAGCGGCGCCGGGGGGGCCGGCGTCGACCACTGGCACGGCGCCTGTACCAATCCCTGCTCTAAAGTGACCCCGGAGATGTACACCAATGCCTGCTACGACAGCATGCAGGGCTATACCGGGGCGCACGTCCGCTACATCATCACCAAGGAGGGCTGGGACACGCTGCAGGAGTGCGAGGCGATGGGGGTGCGCATCCGGGACGTCAACGACGAGTTCAAGGGGTCGGACTTCCGCGACGAAGCGACCAAGCTCACCTTCGCCTACGACTACAAGAACCGGCACGTCGTCCGCGTCTGGGGATACAACATCAAGCCCGCCGTGTACGAAGAGGCCAAGCGGCGGGGGGTGGCCATCTACAACCGCATGATGCCCACCAGCCTGCTCACCGAGGGCGGCTGGCAGGGCGGCCGGGTAGTGGGGGCCACCGCGGTGAACACGCGCACCGGCGAGTTCTACGTCTTCCGGGCCGGGGCCACCGTCATCGCCACGGGCGGGGCGGGGCGGCTCTACGACTTCGAGCCGGAGGTGACCGCCTCGGGCTCGATGAGCGACGTCAACAGCGCGGGAGTCGGGCAGGCCATCGGCTGGAACGCGGGCGCCGAGTTCGTCTGCATGGAAAAGACCAGCCCGGGGCGCCTGACCGGTCACGCCTACGCCCCCTATAGCATGGGCGGCGCCCACAACACCTACCACGGCACGCCGATAGTCGATGCCGACGGCAAGGAAGTGCCCTGGGTGGATGCCTTCGGGCGGCCGCTGAAGAAGACCTCCGAGCGGTTCCAGCCCGCCAAGGGGCAGGACTTCATACTGGGCGAGGGGATTGGCATCAGCTACTACCTCGAGCCGTTCCGCAACAACGCCCTGGCCCCGGACCTGCCCCGGCGCATCCGCGACGGCGAGTTCAAGCTGCCGCTCTACGCCGACCTCACCCGGCTGCCGGAGGTGGAGCGCCGTAACATCTTCGGGATGATGGTGGGCAACGAGGGCAAGACCCGCATCCCGATATACGATACTTACACTAAAGCCGGGTTCGACCCGGATAAAGATATGCTCCAGGCGCCGGTAATGGACCCGGAGGGTTACCTGCATTCGAATTTCTGGAGCGCCGGCATCAATGCGCCGCCCACCGTACGTTCCCTGGCCGGCGGCGGGTTCCTGGTGGACTGGGACCTGCGCACCAACCTGGAAGGACTTTATGCCGCCGCCGGGGGCACCATCTACGGCGGGGGCTGCCACGGGGAGTCGCATACCACCGGACGGTACGCCGGCCGGAAAGCGGCTGACTATGCTAAAACCGCCCCGGAGCCGGCGGCCGATAAAAAGCAGGTAGCGACAGAAAAGGCCTGCGCCTATGCCCCCCTGAAGCAGGACAAGAAAGGCATCGGCTGGAAGGAGATAAACGTCGCCATCGGCCGGATAATGCGGGACTACTGCGGGCGGTACAAGAACGAGCTGACCCTGAACCTTGGCCTGAGACTGCTCAAGGAGCTCAGGGAGACCGAGCTGGCATCAGCCTACGCCTCCAATCCCCACGAGCTGGGCCGCCTGCTGGAATGCCACTCGTTGATTTCAGTCGGGGAGCTGGTGATGAAGTCATCCCTGCAGCGCAAGGCCAGCAGCGCTATTCTGGACTTCCACCGGCTCGACTACCCCGAGATGGACCCGCCGGAATGGAAGAAGCTGCTGCCCGTCAAACAGGCGGACGGCAAGGTCGAGGTCAGGGAGCTGCCGCTGGACTTCCACGCCAGGCCGCCCTACGCCCCCACCCTGGAGGAGAACTACCAGCGCCACGCCGGGACCTAAGCGTGTGCCGATGTGACGAACACCTGGAAGTATCGAGGGAGAGAAGCAAAATGAGCGATAAAGTATATATGGTGCCCAATCCGCCCACCCCGAACCGGGTGGTGGCCTTTGACCCCGATGTCTGCATCTACTGCAACCGCTGCGTGGAGGTGTGCCCCACCGACGTCTTCGTGCC
>JBDRFW010000014.1:0-12646 GCA_043818415.1 Chloroflexota bacterium
CTTTCCCCAGACCGCCATGCATTCCGACCAACCACTGGCTACATCTACCGTAGACAGGGTAGTCAAGTAGAAGCCTTCAGTGCTCTCACCGCAGTGAGCTACCAGGTCTATTTCCAGGAAACCGGGCTTGTTCTCCTGCCAGTCGGCAAAGGTCCTGATGGGTATGGAGTTTTTCAGCAGGTTTCCAGGACTTGTGGTGGTAAGTCCCCTTCTGCCTCCCAGCCGGCGATAAGGTCGCAACAATCGGTCTATAGTGGACGGACTGATCCGGCAGAGCTGTGCTTCATGATTCCGCCCAGCAGTGTCTTTATTCTCTACGGCATAATAACGGAGCAGTCCATAGGAAAACTGTTTATCGCCGGCATCCTGCCCGGCATACTGATTACGGTTCTTTTTGGCATTACGGCCTTGTTTATCTGCTGGCTAAAACCAGAGTACGGGCCTGCCGGGGCATCAACCACGCTAAAGCAAAAATTCAAGTCTTTAATGGGCCTGGCTGATGCCCTGATATTATTCTTGCTGGTAATGGGAGGGCTGTTTGCCGGTTTCTTCAGTCCAACCATGGCGGGAGCCATCGGCAGCGCCGGTGCTATTGTCATCGGCGTGGCGAGACGGGAGCTGAACTGGCGTAATTTTATTGAAGGTCTCAGAGACAGCCTGAGATTGTCCTGCATGATTTTTATACTTATCGTCGGGGCTCTGATTTTCGGCCATTTCGTAACCGCGACCGGTCTATCACAAGCTTTACTTGATTGGGCAAAAGCCTCGGGCTTATCTCCATTGGGCATGATAGTATTCGTTTCCGGTCTGTTCTTCATCCTGGGCTGCTTTATAGACATCTCGCCCATTATATTGCTCCTCGTACCCCTGTTTTACCCGTTGATTTTAGAATCCGGTTACGATGTCGTCTGGTTTGGGGTGGTAGTGGTGACCCTGTGCATGATAGGGATAATTACCCCGCCGGTCGGCACCAATATCTTTGTCACCAAGGGGCTGGCCGGAGGCGAGGTCTCGCTGAATACAGTCATTAAAGGGGTCTTGATATTCCTTATACCTATGGTTGTGGGCCTGGTATTGATAATAGCCTTCCCCCAGATTTCCCTGTTCCTGCCCAGCTTTATGACCTATTGAAATAGACCTCGGCAACGTACACCAATAAAAAGGGAGGACCGGAATGATAATCGATTTTTCCGCCCACCATATCTCCAAGAGAGTGGGCAAATACATCTCCAGGGCCAAGTGGTACGGCCCCGGCACCATCATGGATTTCCCGCAGCAGAACGCTGACCCGGAGGTACGGCTGGCCCTGATGGAGAAATACGGCGTGGATATGCAGGCCCTGACCCAGACGGCCCCGGTCATTGTCGGGTTCAAGCCGGATGAGGCCGCGGAAATCTGCCGCCTTTCCAACGACGATAACTACGCCCTGTGCAAGGCTTACCCGAAGAAGTTCGTCAATATTTGCTTCTTTTCTCTTCAGGACATGAAAAGCGCCATGAAGGAGCTGGAGCGGGCGGTCAAGGAGCTGGACTGCCGCGCCATCACGCTGGGCTCGAACCAGGCGGGCAAGGGCCTGGACTTCGCAGAGTTCTACCCCTTCTACGAGAAGGTGGTGGAGTACGACCTGCCCATCTTCATCCACCCCGTGCAGTGGGAGTCCTATCCCCTGGTGGACGCCCACAAGGGCTGGAAGAACATGCTGGTGCTGGGCTGGCCCTTCGATACCACCCAGGCGGCCTGGAGGCTCGTGCTGAGCGGCACGATAGACCGCTCCCCCGGCCTGAAGGTGGTCCTGCACCACTACGGGGCGATGCTGCCCTTCTTTTCGCGCCGCATCGAGCAAAATATCCGGATGTCCCTCAAGGACAGACTCAAACCGGGGAAGGACATCACCGAGTACTGGAAGAGCTTCTACGGTGACACGGCCCTGGACGGGGCGGTGGCTTCCTACCCGGTGGGTTACGCTTTCTTCGGGCCGGACCGGACGGTCTTCGGGACAGACTACCCCTTCGGGGCGGAATCAGGCGAGGACTTTTACCGGGAGAACCTGAAGGGCGTCCAGGCGATGAAGATACCGGCCAAAGACATGAAAAAGGTGCTGGGGGAGAACGCTAAAAGGCTCCTCAAGATAAAATAGCGGTTCAATAATCGAGGAAATCCCGGGCGGTTAGTCCCGGTCCATCTCCTCCATCAGGCTGAAGAGGTTTTTCCTGAGGTCTTTCAGGATATCGTTCAACCCGGTCAGGCGTTCCGCGTCCAAGGTACGGAAAATATCCGCGCAGAGGCGCGCCCGCGAGGCCAGCGTGGCGTTGTTCACCACCTCCAGGCCCTTCTCCGTTATCTTGACCCGCCGGGTCCGCCGGTCCTTGCCGGTGGGTAGTCTCTCCACCAGGCCCATCTTCTCCAGCGTATCGATAACCCGGGTCACGGAATACTTGGAGCGGGCCGTCTTCTTGCTTATCACCGTCGGTATCATGCTGCCGCCGTTGAGTACCAGGTAGTGCAGGACGCTGAACCCGGCCCGGCTCACGTTCTTGTAGGTCAATACCGTGTCCAGGTATTTATTGAAGATATCCGAGGTGTAAAGATAGGAGAGAAAAACCTTCACGCGGGGGTCACGGGATTGGGCCTTGAGTCCCCTGGCCATGGATTTGACGGTCTTTTTATACTGCTCGTCCATATCTTAAAATTCTAATTAAGCCCGGTAACAATGTCAATTGAGAGATTGTTGCTTATTTTATAATATGGTATATTACATCATCAAGGTTTATTAAACGGATTTACTCATTAAGGAGGAGAGAAAATGAGACCAGTGTATCAGCTCAAGATTGACTCGTATTCCCACATCGTGCCGCCGAAATACCGGGAGGCCCTCTACAAGGTAGCCCCGGAGATGCACGACCGCCAGGTCCTCCCCTGTACACCGCTCTATGACCTTGACGCCAGGTTCCGGATAATGGACAAATACGAGCCCTTGAGGCAGGTATTGACACTGGGGCGGATTCCGGTGGAGCACGTCGCTTCGCCCAAGAAAGCGGCCGAGCTGGCAATACGGGCCAACGACGAGATGGCCGAGCTGGTCTCCAAATACCGGGACAGGTTCGTGGCGGCCCTGACCACGCTGTCCATGACCGATATGGATGCGGTGTTAAAGGAGACAGACCGGTGCATCCAGGACCTGGGGTTCAAGGGCGTCTACCTGCACACCCCGGTGGACGAAAAGCCGCTCGATTCGCCGGAGTTCCTGCCGCTCTACGAAAAGATGGTCGAATACGACCTGCCGATAGTCCTCCACCCGATGCGGAAGGCCGACCACCCGGACTACCTGACGGAAAAAACCTCCAAGTATAACATCTTCAGCCTATTCGGCTGGCCGTACGATACCACCACCGCCATGGCGCGCCTGGTATTCAGTGGCATCATGGAGAAATACCCCACCCTGAAAATAGTCACCCACCACTGCGGCGGCATGGTCCCCTTCTACGCGGAGAGGATAAGGCAGTTTACCCAGCTGGGGGGGCTCCGCCGGCAGGGGGAGTACGGGCGGGGGTTGAGAAAAGATACCATCGAATACTTCAAGTTGTTTTACGCGGACACGGCCATCTATGGGAACACCCCGGCCCTGATGTGCGGCTACAGCTTCTTCGGGCCGGACCAGATACTGTTCGGTATCGATTTCCCGCTCGGTGATACCGAGCAGGGCGATAGGAACTACCGTCAGACGATAAATGCCATCGAGGAGATGGCTATCTCCGACGAAGATAAGAAAAAGATATACGAGGACAATGCCCGGAAGCTGATGCGCTTACCGATATAACGCCGGCAATTTCAAATATCAGGAGGCGGGCTCTGCCAGGGGAGATTCAGGCAAAGACTGGTGCTGGCGCCCCTGCCATTGGCAGCCTGACGCACAATTGGCCACGTGGCATCCCGCCCATTTTTCTCCGGCCCCGCCTCAACCGCCGCCCCCCGGTCAAACGCTATCGTACTCGCCGAGAGTCATCAGGAAATGGAAGATGGGGCGGTCTATTCTACGGAAAACGATGGGGCAGTGTTTCATCCCCCCGGGGACATAGATGAGGCAACTCCTGGTGAGCAGGTACTGTTCGTCCTCCAGCCAGAACTCGATTTCCCCCCCGAGGTCAAGGACGTTTTTCGTGTCCGTCCCGAAGAAGCCGATTATCTCATCGTGGCCGTGGACGTGCTGGGGGAACCCGCCCTTGGGGTCGGCCGCCGCCGGCCAGAGCCAGACGGCTTCCACGTAGGGGCTCCCCTTGACCACTCCGTCGCCGAGCCACATCATGAAATGCGACCGCTCGGTGGGTTCCCCGGGCTTACCACGGAACTCGGGCAGCTCCAGGCCGGGCGCGAATTTGGTGACGATATGTTTTTCGTATTTTCTGCCTGCCATCATCCGGCATCCTTTCTTACCGTGGCGACTTTACCAGCGGGATAACGCTGTAAAAGATTACGTGCGCTCCGCGACGAGCTCAACCAGGTCCTTGACCTTATTACCGTCGGGCATGACCCGCTTAAAGCTGTCCTTGCAGGAGGCGCAGGCCGTTACCAGAAGGTCGGCTCCGGTGGCCTCGAACTCCTTTATCCTTTCTCTGGCCGTGTCTTCAGATAGGTTGGGGACGTAATTACCCAATGCCATGGCCCCGCAGCAGAAGGAATTTTCCCGGTTCCTGGGCATCTCCACCAGCTCGACTCCGTCCAGGGCGGCCAGGACATCCCGGGGCTCTTCATATATTTTAAGGCCCCTGCCCAGGTAGCACGGGTCATGGTAGCTTACTTTCACTTTGTCTGTTTTCTTGCTTTTCAGCTTCCCTTCCTTAAAGGCACCGGCCAGGAGCTGGCTGAAGTGCCGGCTGTCGATGGCGCTGTAATCGGGGAGAATCTCCGGGTACCGCTTGACCACGAACTCCTGGCAATGGGGGTCGATGAAGACGAACTTCTTGTATTTCAGCGGCTTTATCATCTCCCAGTTGGCCCGGGCCAGCGGCTTGAGCTCCTCCCAGAAGCCGAGGTCGTAGAGGGTGGAGCCGCAACAGCCCCTCTCGGAAAACGACGTCACCGGACTGCCGATTTTCTCCAGCAGCCCCACGGCGGCCTTGAAGATGCTGTCATGGGACGCGGTGTGGGCGCACTCCGCAAAGATGACCGTGTCCGCTTTATCGTCCTTAATCCTGGCGGGCAGGGGGAGGTCGGCCGCCTGGCCGTAGTCGCCCCGTTCTTTTACCTCGTCGTAAATCTTCTTGGTGACACCCTCGGGGACGAAGCCTCTCTTGACGGCTTCGCTTCTCAGGAGGCGAATGATGTCCAGGATGCCAGCATAGGGTGGATAGGCACAGACCAGGTTGCAATTGCTGTCGCAGGCCATGCAGCCGGTACAGCTGAAAGCGAAGTCGGCCGTAGACTGGTCGAATTCTATTTTATTATCCAGCAGGGCCAGGATGAGGAAGAGGTAGCCTCCGCCGCTAAAGGTAAAGGAGGGGTCATGCTGATAAATCGGGCACAGGGTGTAGTTCTCGGGCCAGGACCCGTAAGTACACCGGGCATCCCTGAGACAGCGGGATGCTGCCGCTTGAACATCTTCCAGATTGGTGGCTAATTTCATAGTTCTCCCTCCTCAAATAGTCCTCCGTCCCTGTTGAGAATGTTATTGGGGTCGAGGGCTTTCTTAATACTGCGGAGTACCTCCATGTAAGTACCGGCTTTATCCGACCCGATGGGACGTATGGGGACGGCGCGGTACTTTTTTAGCGCAATATCGTACATCTCTTCGAACTTTTCGCTTATTTTCTTTCGCAGTTCGATGTCGGTTGGGTCGGGGAAGCCGGCGATTCGTAAAAGTATGGACCGGCCGAAGTCAAAGGGATGGGAGTAGTAGTTAACCGGATTGATTGCCTTTCCGAACTTCGCAAATTCATTCACCGCGAATTTCTCTATCTCCTTCATGTCTTTAGGCTCGGCGAACACGTACCAGCCGACGAACCTTCCCTTGCTCCAGTGCACGGACTCACGGTAACTGTACTCGCCGTACTGTTGCTGAAAGCCGGCCAGGGTGGCTGGAAAGCGTTTTTCAGCTTCTTCATCGGAAATGACTCTGCCGTGGTATTTTTTGGCGACCTTGGCGCAAATTTCCTCGTAGAGTTCCACCTGCTCCGGATAGCCGGACAGTAAGGTAGAAACTATATTGTAGGGTATCCCTTCCGGGGGTTTCCTGAAGTCGGACTCCAGTATCTGGGGCATTACCTTTTCCATGTCCTCAGGGGCAAGAGGCCAGGTCATATACATATGCCAGTCCCAGATGAAGGTGTGCTCGGGGATATTGTGGTTGATAAGGTCTTTAACATAATCGATGGAGTCCGAGTAGTTATCGAACCCGGCCAGATTAACCCGGGAAGCCTCATTGACAGGGTGGATTCTGATGGCCGCTTTGGTGATGACACCCATGGCACCATAGGCGCAGGTATACAGGCCGGCTAAATCAGGGTACGGGCCGTACCTCAGGTGGCTGCCGACGCCTTCGAAGTGGGAAGAACCGGTACTGAAAACAGTCCCGTTGGGGAGAACGACTTCAAGGTCAAGGATGACATTGAGGTACCTGGTGGTAAAACTTTGCGAACCTCGCCCCAGGGCCTGCCCCAGGACGGTACCGGGACCCGGCATCGTGCCGACCGAACACTTGAACCCTGTTCCTCTCAGTGCTGAGGTGAGCTTATCGAAGCTAACGCCGGGCTCGATAACCGCATATCCGGAGTCGGTATTTATCTCGAGTACCCTATCCCTGCGTCGCTGGTCCAAGATGATACCACCCTCGGTTGTCCCGAGCATTATCGGGGCGGTACCCACGGAAGTGACCGGGATTATATACTTGTTGGCAATCTTAAGGGTCTCAACTACGTCCTCTCTGGTCTCGGGAAAAACCACGAAGCTGGGCTTGCGGAAAGGCCACATGATATCGAAGCCGTGGCGTATCCTGCCGTAAGTTACCAGAGTTATCTCATCATCTCTTACCTTTTCGGCTCCAATTGCCTCCCTGAGCTCCTGACAGATAGCCTCCCTTTTAATACTAACTGTTTTTATTGTCATCCCTCTTTACCTCCTTAAAAGGCTTCTCCCGTAAAGTTATTTTCCTGAAATGTATTTTACGGCATTTTCCCCGGCGATACGGCCGGAGTTGAGCGCAAAGCCGACCAGGTGGCCGGTGAGGTGGTAGCAGTAGCTCTCCGATTCCCAGCAGCCGGTGGTGGAGCCGGCGGCAAAAAGCCCCGGAATCGGGTTGTCCGCGGTGTCCAGGGCCTCCGTGTTTTCGTTAATCTTGATGCCGCCGTAGGCATCGCAGATGGAGACGTGACACAGGATGGCGTAGTAAGGGGGGGTGCGCAGGGGACGCAGATACCTCTGGTCCTTGACAAAGAGGGCGTCATGGCCCCTGTCACAGGCGGCATTGTATTCGTCGATGGTGGCCTTGAGAACATCCGGCTCCGCCCCTATCCAGTCGGCAATCTCGTCCCAGGAACTGGACATCTTCAGATTAGGCTCCTGGCCCTGTTTCTTCCTGACTTCCCTCTCCAGCCCGGGAAGCGGAATCCCGGGAGAGACAAACCCGTGCAGCGTGTGAATGCCGAAAATACCGCTCCTCATCAGGCCCTGCTCTTCCATCATCCGCATCGTGCTACTGTCAAAAAGGGTGATGCCGATGCCGTCCGGCTGGAGAGCGAAGACATTCCCGAAGGCGAAGAAGGCCTGAGCGTAAGCTTCATCGACGAAGCGCCGGCCTTTTTTATTCACCCAGATGGTATAGGGCTCCCAGGCAAGCTCACTCAGCCTCACCCGCAGCGGCGCCCCGTCATGTCCCTTAGGGTCAACCGTCATAAACGGGGACTCCCGGCGGCTTAAAAAGGGCCCGTGCAGGTTGAGCGCTCCGAGGCCCGCCGTGGCCGCTCCCGCCGCGATGCCCATGGCAATACCGTCGCCGGTGTTGCTGGGGGGCCCGTCGTAGCCGAAGTTTTCGTGGTAGTAGGAGCAGTATTTTTTAAGCATTTCCTTGTTGTTGCCGTAGCCGCCGGTGGCGACGATGACGCTTCTGGCCGTGACCGTCACCTCACCACCCTTCGTCTCCGCCACCACGCCGCTCACCTTGCCGTCCTTGCCGCGTAATATTTTCCGACCGCGAGCACGGGTGATGATTTTCACGCCCCGCTCCTCGCAGCCCCGGCGCAGGAGCTTCATCAGCTCGGCGCCCTGCCCCCTCACGATGTAGTGCCGGACCCAGGGCACCTGGCCGGGGTAAAACTGCGCTATCGCGAACTCCAGCCCCTTTTCCTCCAGCCAACGGATGGTGTCCCCCGACTTATCGATAAAGGCGCGCACCAGCCGGGGATTGACGTCCGTCCAGTGGGCCCACTCCATGGCCGTCTTGAAGAGGGTATCCCGGCGGGCATCCACCCCGGCCCGCTTCTGGACCGGGCTTTCCGCCCCGAAGATATCGTGGGCCATGGCGGTGCTGCCGGCCGGTGAGCCGGCCTTTTCCAGCACGATGATGCTTTTACTCCCGTTTTCCGCCGCCGCCAGCGCGGCCGCCAGCCCGGCGCCGCCGCCGCCCACCACCACGATGTCCGCCGTAAGATTGCCCGGTTTTGCCGTCATGCCAGTTTCCCTCCCCTTGCCGGATTTCCCGTAAGATTTTTTGAAGGTTGTCGCATCACCCGGACCGATGGTTCCGAGAATAATTTCCCACACGAGATATTAAATAATATTATCGCTCTACGAGCCTTGTCAAGTCGCCATGATATGTCCCGGAACAATTTTCCCATAAAATTAATTTTTCTTGCCGTTCCCGCCTCTCAACGGTGTATCATCTCCAAAAAGGCCTCTAACCTCCCCCCGACTTGAATCCCGGCGGCAACAATCCTATTATAGGAGTAACTGCCGAGCACCGCCCGAGTCTAACCCCGGAGGAGGTCGCCATGAGTCCGATACCGCCGGAACTATCCCTGCTGGAAAAGTTCGATTTCGAACGGCCGCCCGTCGGCGTCAAGTTCACCCTCACCAGGCCGGAGGGCATTAAAAAGCTGGATAAAATCATGGACCTGTGCGAGATGCTCGTCGAGGCGCAGGAGGGCCATGCCTTTTACGTCACCAGGGAGGAATTCACCTGCATCGGCCCGCTGCTGCTCGGCATGGTGGCAGAGGAGCCCGTCTTCGAGAGCGGCCGGGTGGGCCCCCAGCTGGGGGCCTTCCGGGACGAGCGCGCCAACCGCCGCATCTACCAGTACCTGCCCAGGCTCAACCGGAACTCCGTGAAGTACGTCGCCTTCGCGCCCCTGGACAAGATAAACTTCGAGCCGGATTTACTGATAATCATGGCCACGGTCACCCAGGCGGAGGTCCTGATGAGGGCCAAGGCCTACTCCTCCGGCGAGATGTGGACAGCCAAAGGGACGCCGGTGGCGGCCTGCTCCTGGCTCTATATCTACCCCCTCCAGACCGGCGAGATTAACTTCAACGTCACCGGCTTCGGCTTCGGGATGAGGTCACGCCGGCTCTTCCCGGAGGGCCGGATACTGCTGACCATCCCCTGGGACCGCCTCCCCGGGCTGATGGAAAACCTCAAAGAGATGGAGTGGGTACCGGAGTCCTTCACCCTGGGCAGCGCCGGGCATAAAGCCAAGGTAAAGAGAATCGCCGAGGAAATTAAAAAGGAAATCGAGGCGAAGCCCTGAAAGGAGGCAGACATGAGTTCTCAAACACGCGACTACTCTGTGTTCGATAAGTTCAAGTTCGAAAGGAAGCCGGTCGGCGTCAAGTTCACCATCACCCGTCCGGAGGGCATCAAGCGGCTGGACAAGGAGCGAAACATGTGCGAGATGCTCAAGGAAGCACAGGAGAACGGCGCCTTTTACGTGGGCCGGGACGACTTCCACTGCGTGGAGCCGATGATACTGGGCATGGAGGACCCGGAGCCGATTCTCGTCAGCGGGATATTCGGCGGGGACGAGGGGCTCTTCAAGGAGGCCCGCGCCTGCCGGGCGATGTACCAGTACCTCCCCAAGATGCTCAAGGGCTCGGTGCAGTACGTCGTTTTCGCCCCGGTGGACAAGCTGACCTTCGACCCCGATGTCATGGTAATCACCGCCGATATCACTCAGGCGCAGACCCTGCTGCGGTCGATTAACTACTCGACGGGCGTCCCGTTTTCCAGCAAGGCCACGCCGGTGGTGGCCTGCTCCTGGATAATGGTCTATCCCGTCCTCAGCGGCGAGCTGAACTACTACGTCACCGGCCTGGGGCTGGGCATGCAGGCGCTGGAAGTCTTCCCGCCCGGCCTGTTCCTGATATCGGTGCCCTGGAACCTGCTGCCCACCATGCTGGAGAACCTCGAGGAGATGCCGGTGGGCCGCGCGGGGCCTCCCCCCGGCGGGGACGCCCACCGCCAGCGCGTCAAGAAGCTGATGGAGGACCTCAGGAAGAAGATAGCGGCCTGACGGGCCGCAGGATTTTACGCTGATTTTTTAATCTCTGGGAGGTCAACGGTGACGGAATACGGGTACGCTGGAGAAATTCTGAAAATAGACCTGTCCGGGGGCAAAATAGGCCGGATACCCACCGCCCCCTATGCCGAAAAGTTTCTCGGGGGGAGGGGGATTGCCGCCCGGCTTTACTGGGAGATGGTCCCCGTGACGGCCAGACCCTTCGACCCGGAGAACTGCCTGATATACATGACGGGCCCGATGACCGGTTTCACCCGGCTATCCGGCGCCTGCCGCTGGCAGGTCTGCGGGAAGTCGCCGGTGATGGACCCGGAGGCCTTCTCCTACGCCAACCTGGGGGAAAAGTGGGGCATCTGGCTCAAGCAGGCCGGCTACGACGGGCTGGTAGTGCAGGGCCGGGCGGCAAGGCCTGCCTATATCTATATCAACGATGGCACCGTGGAGATAAGGGACGCCACAGCCCTCTGGGGGAGGTCGGCGTTTGAAGCCGGCGACACCCTGAAGGCGGAGCTGGGCAACGCAACGAGCGTGCTGACCATCGGCCCCGCCGCCGAGAACGGGGTCGCCTTCGCCACCATGATTACGGATGACGGCGCCTCCGGCGCCAGCGGCCTGGGCAGCGTGATGGGGTCGAAAAACCTCAAGGCCATCGTCGTGGCCGGTAGTAAGCGCCCCCAGGCCGCCGACCCGTCCCGGCTGGAAGACCTCGCGTCACGGGTGCTCGAGCTGCGAAAGGATACCTGGAAGGGCTGGCTCAACGAGATACCCGGCACGACCCGGAAAAAAGCCTGCTACGGCTGCGTCAGCGGCTGCTTCCGGAAAGCCTACATGGAAAACGGCCGGCGCTACAAGTTCTTCTGCCAGGCGGCCCACGTTTACTGGGCACCGGCCGAGGAGTACGGGGACAGCGACCACAAAGTTGCCCTCCGGGCGATGAGACTCTGCGACCGCTACGGGCTGGATACCACCATCATGCAGCCGATGATTCAGTGGTTAGCTGACTGTTACAAGGAAGGTGTCCTGACCGAGGCGGCTACCGGACTGCCCCTCTCCCGCATCGGCAGCGCCGAGTTCATCGAGGAGCTGACCCGCCAGATAGCCTATAAAGAAGTCTTCGGCGAGCTGCTGTCCCGGGGCACGCTGCGGGCGGCGGAGGAGCTCGGGGAAAGAGCGAAAGCACTGACCACCGCCGGGATGATTACCCGGGCCGCCGAGACCCGCGACTACGACCCCCGGCTGATACCGGCCAACGCCCTGCTCTACGCCACGGAACAGCGCCGGCCCATCAACCAGCTCCACGAGTTCAGTCACTCCCTGTGGCTGTGGGCCAACTGGACGAAGGGTGAAGAGCCCTGCTTCCTGTCCTACAATGACTTCCTCACCGTCGCCCGTCTCTTCTGGGGCGGCGATGCTGCGGCCGATTACACCACCTACGAAGGGAAGGCGCTGGCCGCCAAGAAGGCCCAGGACCGCACCTACGCCAAGGAGAGCCTCCTCCTCTGCGACCTCATCTGGCCGATAATCTGGGTCAGGTTCTCCGATGACCACAGCGGCCACCCCGAACTGGAAGCGCAGCTGCTCTCCGCCATCACCGGCCGTGATATCGACGAGGCAGGACTGAACGGCATCGGGGAGCGCATCTTCAACCAGCAGCGCGCCGTCCTGCTCCGGCAGGGGTGGGGGGGACGTAAAGGCGACCGGCTGCTCGACTACCTCCACGACGAGCCCCTGGAGGGCGTCTTTTTCAACCCGGACTGCATCGTCCCGGGCAAGGGCGGCAAAGTGGTCTCCAAGAAGGGCAACAAGGTATCCCGGGAAGACTTCGAGGCCCTCAAAGACGAGTACTACGCCCTGCGCGGCTGGGACGTGGCCACCGGCCTGCCGACCCGGCCCAAACTCGAAAGCCTCGGCCTCAGCGACGTTGCCGATGACCTCCAGACGAGGGGCCTGCTGGGCTGAAACAGGGGACGGCACGGTTGCAGCCGCGGCGCTGAGTTGCTACAATTACCTTTGGCAACCGCGTTGACAGCGCGCCCCTGTAGCTCAGGCGGATAGAGCAGCGGTTTCCTAAACCGCGTGCCCGGGTTCGAGTCCCGGCAGGGGTACTTTCCCCCCGGATGGCCTCCACCCGCTCGATACCGGGC
>JBDRFW010000015.1:0-4367 GCA_043818415.1 Chloroflexota bacterium
TTCTCCATGTAGCCGTGCATGCCGGGGAAGGGGTTCTCTACCAGGCGCTTGAGCTCGCGTTTGAACTCCGGAGGCGGCTCCATGACCGGGTTGCCCAGCGAGAGGTCGATGACGTTCTCCGCGCCGAACCGCTTCTTCATGGCGATGCCTTCCTCGAACATCCGCCTTATCCACGACCCCACCTCCATGCCCTTTTTAACTCTTGCCGATACGGACACCTTCGATTTCCTTTCGTCCCGTTTCGAACGCGTTGAGGTTTATCTCGCGGATATTCTCCGGCATGCGCCGGGCGATGCTCTCCCGCCAGGCATCCGCCTCGAGCGGCGAGAAGACGGAGAAGCACCCCAGCATGAAGATATTAAGCGTCCGGACGTTGCCCAGCTCCCTGGCCCGCCCCGTGCCGTCAATGAAGTAGATATTTTCCGTGCGCCGCTTCAAGGCAGTGGCAATCTCGTCATCGGAGGGGTATTTCTCCTGTCCCAGGCTGACGGAAAGCGGCGGCTGCTCGTAGCTGTTGATGATGGCCACCCCGCCGGGCCTCAGGTAATGGCCCCACCGGGCCGCCTCCAGCTTCTCGAACGCCAGGAGCAAGTCCACCTCTCCCTCCCTGATCAGCGGCGACCATACTTTAGGGGCGAGGCGCACGTGGCTGACGACGCTGCCGCCGCGCTGGGCCATGCCCAGCGTATCCGTCTTCTTGACGTCGTAGCCGGCCGCCAGGGCCGTCTCCCCGATGATATCGCTGGCCAGAACGACCCCCTGGCCGCCCACCCCGGTAACCAGTAAATCCATTTTATCCATTTTAAATTCCAGCACCCTGAATTAAACGATATTATAATATTACAACAATGATGTCATTCTCGGGCTTGACCCGAGAATCCAGACCCCTTTCCCCACCGCTGGATTCCAGCTTTCGCTGGAATGACTCCGAATCATCACGTAACACTCTCACTTTGCACTAATCGCTTGCTGCGGGCAGAGCTGCTCGCAGATGGTACAGATGTCGCCGGCGCAGAGCGTCGCCTCGATGAAGACTTGCCCGTCCGCGCTCTGGATGGCCGGACAGCCCAGGCGCAGGCAGATGCCGCACTGGTTGCACTTCCCGGCGTCTATCATCCGGGGATGGGCGCGCTTTCTGACCAGCATGGCGCAGTTGCCGCGCACGATGATGACCGATACCTCCGGCCTGTCGATGGAGTCGCGCACTCCCGCCCGCACCTCCTTGAGGTTGAAGGCGTCCACCACCTTGACGTCCTTGACCCCGATGCCCCGCACCAGGCTCTCCAGGTCGACGGCGTAAGTCTCCTGTCCCTGTGCGGACACGCCCGTGCCGGGGTGGTCCTGGTGGCCGGTCATGGCCGTGGTGCGGTTGTCCAGTATCAGGATGGTGATGTGCCCGTCGTTGTAGACGGCGTCCACCAGTCCGGTAATGCCGGAGTGCATGAAGGTGGAGTCGCCGATGACGGCCACCACCCGGTTTTTCACCCCCGCCTTCTCCATGCCCAGCGCCTGGCCGATGCCGGCGCCCATGCAGGCCGTGGTGTCCAGGACATTGAGCGGCGGCAGGGCACCCAGGGTATAGCAGCCGATATCGCCGGTGATAATCAGCTTGGGCTCCTGCGGCCCGTCATTCTTCTTTTCCAGCAGGCGGGAGCGCTGCCCGATGCTGTTGAGCACGAAGTAGATGCCGGTGTGGGGGCAGCCGGGGCAGAGCAGGGGAGGGCGCCTGGGCAGTCCGGGGGCCGGGGACAGGGCCTCCTCTTTTTCGCTCTCCGGCAGCAGGCCGGCGCCGGCGCTCCTTTCCCCGACGATGCGCGTGTTCAGCTCGCCCACCAGTGGGATGAACTCTTTGCCGCTGACCTCGATGCCCATCGCCTTGATATTGTCCTGGAGGAACGGGTCGAGCTCCTCGATGACGATGAGCCTTTTCACCCCGTCGGCAAATTCCTTTATCATTTTCTCCGGCAGCGGCCAGGTCATGGCCAGGCGCAGGAATGAGGCGTCCGGAAAAACTTCCCGGGCGTAGTTGTAGGCGACCCCGCTGGTTACGATGCCCAGGTCGCGTTTTCCCCAGGTTATCTGGTTCATGGGGAACGTCTCCACGTAGTCGGCCAGCTTGACCATCCGTTCCTCCACCAGGGCGTGGCGGGGCAGGGCGTTGACCGGCAGCATGACGTATTTCTGGACGTTGTAATGGAAAGTCGGCTGCTTGTTTTTCACCGCGCGGCGGCGGTTGACGTCCACCACCGACTTCGAATGGGAGATGCGGGTGGTGGTGCGCAGCAGCACCGGCGTATCGAACTTCTCACTGATGTCAAAGGCGTACCCCATGAGGTCGTAGGCATCCTGGCTGTCGCCCGGCTCCAGCATGGGTACCTTGGCCAGGCGGGCGTAGTGGCGGTTGTCCTGCTCGTTCTGTGAGCTGTGTATCTGGGGGTCGTCGGCGCAGACCACCACCAGCCCCCCGACGATGCCGGTTATCGAGGCCGCCATAAAGGGGTCGGAGGCCACGTTCAGCCCCACGTGCTTCATGGAGACCATGGCGCGGGCGCCGGTATAGGCCGCCCCCATGGCCACCTCCATGGCCACCTTCTCGTTGGTGGACCACTCGGCGTAGATGTCCTTGAAACGGGATAGGTTCTCCAGTATCTCGGTGCTGGGGGTGCCGGGGTAGGCGGCGGCCAACTGGACGCCGGCGTGATAAGCACCGATGGCCAGGGCTTCGTTGCCGGACAGCAGTTGCAGATTATTTACCATTTCCAACCACGCAATACGACGATTATTACTTTATTATATGTCAGTTCCAGCAATAATTTCAAGAAAATATTACGCATTCTCTTGATTGAGGTTATCTATCACTAAATTCTACCATACCTTGCAGGCTCACGACAATTACGCGGTCGATTGATACTGTCATTGCGAGGAGCGGAGCGACGTGGCAATCTTAAGACATTATAGAGATTGCTTCGCCTTCGTCTCGCAATGACGTACCCGAGTAATATCTCAGGTTTTTCCGTTTGACACGCCCTGCCCTACCTGCTATCATTCTAATTGATAATTGTTTTCATCTGGCATACGGGATGTTGTATAACGTCAGGCAGATTGAGAGCACGCTGAGGCAGCGCGGCTATAAGATTACCCCGCAGCGGCGTGCCATCGTGCGGGCCATCACCGGGTGCCGCGAGCACCTCACCCCGGCGGAAATTTACGGTCGGGTACGGCGGGAGCACCCCGGCATCGGGCTAGTGACCGTCTACCGCACGCTGGAGACGCTGGCCGGACTCGGTCTTATCTGCGAGACGCACGCCGGCGGCAGCTGCCGGAGCTACCTGGTGCGCCGTCCCGCCGGGCACCACCACCACCTGATATGCTCCGATTGCGGTACCGTGATTGATTTTACCGACTGCGACATCGCCGGGCTGGAACGCCGGCTCGCCAGGGAGACGCGTTTCCGGATAAGCGGCCACCTCCTCGAGTTCCTGGGGCAGTGCCGGACCTGCCGCGAGGGAAAGGTGACGGCCTGAAATGAGCCGGTTCAGGCTTGTCCTCCACGAGCTGGCGGAGCACGTCCCTTTCACCGCGGCGGGGGCCGTCACTGGCATAATCGTCATGGTGATTGTCGAGCTTTCCCACATCCCCCGGGAGGTCTCCGAGGCCCTCTTTTATACCCTCCACCCCCTGCACGTGGCCTTCAGCGCCGTGGTGGTCACCGCCCTCTACCGGCTGAACCACAAAAAGCCCAACGTCTTCATGAGCATCATTATCGCTTACCTGGGGGCTGTGGTCATCGCCACCGTCAGCGACGTCATCTTTCCCTATCTGGAAGGAAACGCCATCAGCATCGAGATGGAGTTCCACCTGCCCTTCCTGGAGACGGAGATAATACCCTACCTCGGCATTCCGGAGTGGGTAGCCGTCAACGCCGGCGCGGCCATCGGCATCGCCGTCGCCTTCTTCCGGCCTTCCACCAAGCTGCCTCACATGGGGCATATCCTGGTGAGCACCTGGGCCTCCTTATTCGCCTTCACCGCCTTCGGGTCGGCCAACTGGATTCCCCTGCTGCCCCTTATCTTCGTCTTCCTTTTCTTCGCCGTCTGGATACCCTGCTGCTTCAGCGATATCGTCTTTCCCCTGCTCTGGGCGAGGGGAGGGACGGCCCGCCATCACCACCACTGAAAATCGCCCCGCGCGATACCCCCTTCGGGACTGGCGGTGTTAAAATATTTAGGTAATGTACGAGCATTGGCATAATTTCACCACGGACGAGGCCCTCCAGGCGCTCGACTCCCGCCGCGCCGGCCTGGCGGCCGGGGAAGCCGCCTCCCGGCTCCTCCGCTATGGCCCCAACCAGCTCGAGGGCCGGAAAA
>JBDRFW010000016.1:0-2798 GCA_043818415.1 Chloroflexota bacterium
CCCCCGGGTGCGCCTTTAGGCCTGCCTCACCGAAGCGTCCCTGGAACCCTCCCCCGCCCTGGCCGACCCCGTTTGCCGTTTCTGTAATATCTGCGTCTCTAAGTGCCCGTCCGGCGCCCTGGACTACCCTGAAAACGGCGAGACCTATGCCATCAACAGGTTCGCCTGCCGGGCCTACTACGACGCCGCCGGGGGCTGCTCCCAGTGCGTTAAGGAGTGCCCGGTAGCCTCGCCGATATACGACTGAATTTAACCAAAGGAGTTTTCATGGATATACTTACCCGCACCATCCGGAGTATCAGACCCCTTGACGAGGCGGCCATGGCCGCCGCCCGCGCCCGCCAGGACTCCCTGACCAAGCCGCCGGGCAGCCTGGGCCGACTTGAAGAGATATCTGTCCGGCTGGCCGGTATCCAGGGCCGGGCCCGGCCCGTCGTGGAGAATAAAGCGATAATTACCATGGCCGGCGACCACGGCGTCGTCGCCGAAAAGGTGGGCAACTGGCCCCAGGAGGTCACCGCCCAGATGGTGGCCAACTTCCTGCGGGGCGGGGCCGGCATCAACGTGCTGGCGCGCCAGGCGGGCGCCCGGATTATCTTCGTGGACCTGGGCGTGGCCAGCGACCTCCCCCCCCACCCGCAGCTTATCGTTAAAAAAGTGGACTACGGCACGAAGAACATGTGCCTCGGCCCGGCGATGACCATCGACCAGGCGACCCAGGCCGTCGAAGCCGGCATCGACGTGGTCATCGGCGAAGCGGATAAAGGACTGGACATGGTCGGCACGGGGGACATGGGCATCGGCAATACCACCCCCAGCGCCGCCATCTGCGCCGCGATGACCGGCCGGCCTCCCGCCGAGGTCACGGGGAGGGGCACCGGCCTCAGCGACGAGCAGCTGGCCCACAAGGTGGACGTCATCAGGCGGGCGCTGGCCGCCAACCGGCCTGACCCTTCTAAGCCGCTGGAGGTGCTGGCGAAGGTCGGGGGGTTCGAAATCGGCGGTCTGGCGGGGGTGATGCTGGGGGCGGCCTCCCGGCATATCCCGGTGGTTATCGACGGCTTTATCTCCGGGGCGGCGGCGCTCATCGCCGCGGCCCTGGCGCCCCGGCTGAAGGAGTATATTATCGCCGGCCACGCCTCGGCGGAAGCCGGCCACCCCATCATGCTGGAACACCTGGGGCTGAAACCGCTGCTGAACCTGGAGATGCGACTCGGCGAGGGGACCGGGGCGGCCCTGGGCATGTTCGTCGCCGAAGCGGCCGCCCGGACCCTGAACGAGATGGCCACTTTCGCCGAAGCCGGCGTCTCGGAAGGAGACTGACGGAACAGGTGAGCTTCCTGGCCGCTTTGCAGTTTTTGACCAGCGTCCCGGTGCCGGGTACGCGTGATGCCAGCCCGGAGCAGCTGGGCCGCGCCACCGCCTGGTTCCCGGCGGTCGGGCTTATCATCGGGCTGGTCCTGGCCGGGCTGAACTGGGTGCTGGGGCTGGTCCTGCCGGCGGCCGTCGTTAACGCCCTGCTCATCGCGGTGCTGGTGGCTATCACCGGGGCGCTGCACCTGGACGGCTTCGTGGATACCTGTGACGGCATCGCCGGGCACATGACCGTCGAGGAAAGATGGAACGTAATGAGGGACAGTCGGGCCGGGGCTTTCGGCATCGTCGGCGTCGTCCTGCTCCTGCTGGTCAAGTACGCCGCGCTGAACGCCATCCCCCCCGCCCTGATGGCCATCACCCTGATTTTCCTGCCGGTGGTCAGCCGCTGGGCGATGGTCTATGCCGTCTTCACTTACCCTTACGCCCGCCCCTCGGGGCTGGGCACCGCCTACAAGCGGGCCACGCGCTGGCCGCAGTTTACCGCGGCGACCGTCATCATGCTGGCCGTGGCGGCGGCCCTCTACCCGTTTTTCTGGCTCACCGGCTTCTTTATCATCGGCGGCGCCTGGGTCATCACCGCCCTGCTTTGTATTTACCTCAAGCGCAAGTTCGCCGGGCTGACCGGCGATACCTACGGCGCCGTCAACGAGGTAGCGGAGGTGGTAATGCTGCTGCTGGCTGTCCTCGTCTTTAACAATATCGGGGCGGTGTAAAAGGGTATATTTTATGAATGAAGCCAGGACGATAATGGTGCAGGGCACGGCCTCCTCGGTGGGGAAAAGCATCCTGGTGACGGCGCTCTGCCGCATCTTCCGGCAGGACGGCCACCGCGTGGCGCCCTTCAAGGCGCAGAACATGGCGCTCAACTCCTTCGTCACCGCCGAGGGAGGGGAGATGGGGCGGGCGCAGGTGGTGCAGGCGGAGGCCGCCGGCATCCCCCCCACCGTGGACATGAACCCGGTGCTGCTCAAGCCGACTAAAGACACCGGCTGCCAGGTGGTGGTGCTGGGCAAGGTAGCCCGGAACGTTTCCGCTCACGACTACTACGACTACACCCCGTCGCTGCTCAAGACGGTGGCGGAGTCCCTGGAAAGGCTCCGCGCCGCGTATGATATCGTCGTCATCGAGGGGGCGGGGAGCCCGGCGGAGATAAACCTCAAGGAGCGGGAGATTGTCAACATGCGGGTGGCAAAAATGTCCGGCTCGCCGGTGCTCCTGGTGGGGGATATCGATAAAGGCGGCGTCTTCGCGTCGCTGGTGGGCACGCTGGAGCTGCTCGACAACGACGAGCGTGATTATGTCAAGGGCATGATAATCAACAAGTTCCGCGGTGATGTCTCCCTGCTCCAGCCGGCGCTGGACTTCCTCGAAAAGCGCACCGGCCGGCCGGTGCTGGGTGTGGTGCCCTACTTCCGCGACAT
>JBDRFW010000017.1:0-9903 GCA_043818415.1 Chloroflexota bacterium
GCCGTAGCCCTTTTGCCCGGCCAGGCCGTAGCCGGGGTATTCCCGGTCCATGGCCACCACCAGGCGGTCGCGGGTGACCTTGGCGATTATCGAAGCGCAGGCAATGGAGAAGCAGAGGCTGTCCCCGAAAACGATGCCCCGCTGCGGCAGGGATACTTCCGGCAGTTTCAGGTAGTCGATGAGGAGGTACTGCGGCCCGGGGACGAGCTGCTCGATGGCCGCCACCATCGCCAGCCGGGTCGCGGTGGCGATGCCATGGTTATCGATAACTTCATTCGACATTATCCCGCTGCCCGTGGCCACGGCGGCGTCCTTATTCTTTTGGAAGAGGTCTTCCCGTACCGGCGGGCGCAGCTGCTTGCTGTCCCTGACTTTGTTACGCCAGGGGACCCTGAGGTTGTGAGGTAAAATCACGGCAGCCGCCACCACCGGACCCATCAGGGCGCCCCGCCCCACCTCGTCCACCCCGGCCACCAGGAGGTAGCCCTGGGACCTGAGGCGTTTCTCCTCGGCGAATGACGGCTTATGGTGAGTTATTATCTACCTCACCCCCTTTCCCCCCTCCTTCAAAGAAAAGGGGGGAGAATATAAGAAAGAGGGGCTTCGCCCCTCTTCAACTCCCCTTATCTCGGAAGCAGTCGGCTGACCCTGGCCCAGATTTCATTTTCAATCTCTTCTTTACTTTTTTCCGCATCAATCACCAGCCATCGTTCCGGCTCGGCTTTGGCCATCTTGAGGTAGCCTTCCCGGACGCGCCGGTGGAAGTCCCGCGACTCCGCTTCAAAGCGGTCTTTTTTAGTGGCTTTGCGGGCCAGTCCCTTTTCTGCCGGCATGTCCAGCAGCACGGTAAGGTCAGGCACCAGCCCCGAGGTGCCGATTTTATTTACGGCGGACACCATCGTCATATCCAGCCCCCTCCCGTACCCCTGGTAGGCCGTGGTGGAGTCGGCAAAGCGGTCGCAGATGACCGTGACGCCCTTTTCCAGGCCGTGCCGGATGATTTCCTCGACCAGCTGGGCGCGCGAGGCGTTGAAGAGGAGCAGCTCGGCCAGCGGAGATATGGCCACAGCGTCCGTCCACTTGAGGAGGCGCGTTATCTTTTTCCCCAGCCGTGTTACCCCCGGCTCGTGGGTGAGCAGGGCCGGGATAGCCAGCCCGGTCAAACGCCGGTAGAGCCGCCGCGACTGCGTGCTCTTGCCGCACCCCTCGCCCCCCTCAACGGTGATGAATAGGGTCATGTCACCTTCCTGACTTGTTGGCGGTTGAAATATCTACCTGGCCTGTTCTTTATATATCCTGACCCGTCTATTCGGGTCCCGGCCGAAGCTATTCGAGGCGAGGTCCGAGCGCTGGGCAATCAGGTGCTGGAGCCGCCGGATGTAAGAGCTCTGGGGCCCCAGCTCGATGGACTCCTGCCCCTCCCTGACCTGCTCCACAGCTTCCTCGGCCTCGTCGAGGGCGGTCTTGAAACTTTCGTCCTTATCGGCCTGGCTGCCGGGATAAAGAGTGCTCAAGAGCTGCCGCATCTGGGGCGGGGTATTGCCCCGGAGGACGTAGATGGGCAGGTGGGCGCTCTCGGCGTCCCTTACCTTCTGCGGCTTACGGCGGTAGTAGTTCTTGGAACTCACGAAGACGCTGGCGTTGTGCAGGTTATCGGTGATGTCCAGGTCAAGGTGCATTTCCCGCCCGAGCTGGGCCAGCCGCGCCTTGTTCACCCCGAAGATGAACAACCGGTTCGGCCGGGCTTCCCTGGCGCCCTTTTTACTCCGCGAAGCTTTACCCTTCTCCGCCTCGGGCTTTTCGATTTTCACCTCGCCCTGCTCATCCAGCCAGCGTACCTCTGTACTGGGCGGCAGGTGCCGCAGAAGGTCGTCCACCGCCTCCCCGACGTCCGGGTGGAGGGCCACCCGGTCCCTCTCCTGTATCTCCACCACGATATTGAAAGTTGGCGGCGACTTCCTTTCCAGTATGGACTTCTGGGTGCCGCGGCGGCGGGCCTCTTCGTCGCCGAGGGTGACCGACTGTATTCCGCCGATGAGGTCGGCCAGGGTGGGGTTCATCACCAGGTTATCCAGGGTGTTGCCGTGGGCGGTGCCGACCAGCTGGACGCCGCGCTCGGCGATGGTCCGGGCGGCCATGGCCTCCAGCTCGGTGCCTATTTCGTCGATGATAATCACCTCGGGCATGTGGTTCTCCACGGCCTCAATCATCACGTTGTGCTGAAGCGCTGGGGTCGACACCTGCATGCGCCGGGCATGGCCGATGGCCGGGTGGGGTATGTCGCCGTCGCCGGCGATTTCGTTGGAGGTGTCCACGATGATGACACGCTTCTTCAGGTCGTCGGCCAGGACGCGGGCCACCTCGCGCAGCATGGTGGTCTTGCCCACCCCCGGCCGGCCCAGCAGCAGGACGCTCTTGCCCGACTGCACCAGGTCTTCGATGACCTTTATCGTGCCGAAGATAGCCCGGCCCACCCGGCAGGTCAGCCCGACGATGCGGGCGCGCCGGTTACGTATTGCCGAGATGCGGTGCAGCGTTCGCTCGATGCCGGCGCGGTTATCGTCGCCAAAGCTTCCTATCCGCGCCACCACGAAGTCGATATCCGTTTCCTCGACCTCTTTGCTGCCGAGCACAATCTCCCGCCGCGTAAAACGCGCTTCCGGCGGGCGGCCCAGGTCCAGCACCACCTCCAGCAGTTCGCTCAAGTCTTTCTGATCAGCCAGCGGGCGTTTGATGTGCGGCGGCAGGATGTCGAGCAGGGCATCCATGTCGTCGGTGATTACCTTTTGCACAGTCCCTCCGGCTTATCCTTAACGCTCTCCCTTGACGATATCCAGGAAATAACGGTGGAACCTGAGGTCGGTGGTCAGCTCGGGGTGGAAAGCAGCTACCAGCAGCTTACCCTGCCGGGCAGCCACCGCCGTGCCGTCTTCCAGTCTGGCCAGTACTTCCACGCCACCGTCGCAGTGCTCGATGAGCGGCGCACGGATGAAGACACCGGGGAAGGGCGCTTCCCCCAGCACCGGTATTGATAGCGTAGTCTCGAAGCTGTCCACCTGCCGCCCGAAGGCGTTGCGCCGGACCCGGATATTCATCAGGCCGAGGGCCGCCGTGCCGTTGCCGGAGACCTCCCGGGCCATCAGAATCATGCCGGCGCAGGTCCCGAACAGGGGCATTCCTTCCCGGCCCCGGTCGGCTACCTCCTTCATCAGGTCGTAGGCGGACATCAGGCGGCTGATGGTGGTGCTCTCGCCGCCCGGAATGATGAGCCCGTCCACTCCCTTCAGCTCCCGGGGCAGGCGGACGGGCACCGCTTCGGCATCCAGTTGTTCCAGTACCGCTATATGCTCGGCGAAGGCTCCCTGCGACGCAAGGACACCGATTTTCATTCTACCAACCTCGTTGTGCCAGCAGCTCCTCCGAGGGGATTTGCTTGATATCAAGTCCGGCCATGGCCTCGCCCAGGTTCTTGGACACCTCGGCGATGATGGCCGGGTCCTGGTAGTGGGTGGTGGCCTTGACGATGGCCCTGGCCATGACCTCGGGGTTGCTCGACTTGAATACCCCGGAGCCGACGAAGACGCCCTCGGCGCCCAGCTGCATCATCAGGGCGGCATCGGCAGGAGTGGCCACGCCCCCGGCGGCGAAGTTCACTACCGGCAGCTTGCCCGTCTTGTGGACCTCCACGACTATCTCGAAGGGGGCGGCCAGTTCCTTGGCCGCCGCCATCAGCTCTTCCTGGGGGGTGTTCACCAGCTTGCGTATGCCGTCCATGACGGCCCTCATGTGCCGCACCGCCTCGACGATGTTACCGGTGCCGGCCTCGCCCTTGGTCCTTATCATGGCCGCTCCCTCGCCGATGCGGCGCATGGCCTCACCGAGGTCGCGGCAGCCGCAGACGAAGGGTACTTTAAAATCGTGCTTCCAGACGTGATGGCTCTCGTCGGCCGGGGTCAGCACTTCCGATTCGTCGATATAGTCAACGCCGAGGGCCTGCAGCGTCTGCGCCTCGACAAAGTGCCCGATGCGGCACTTGGCCATGACCGGTATGGAAACTGCCTTCATAATCGCTTCGATTACCGTGGGGTCGGCCATGCGGGCCACACCTCCGGCGGCGCGGATATCCGCCGGCACCCTCTCCAGCGCCATCACCGCACAGGCCCCGGCCTCTTCGGCTATCTTAGCGTGCTCCGGGGTCACCACATCCATGATGACGCCCCCCTTGAGCATCTGGGCCAGTCCTGTCTTTACCTTCCACGTCCCGGTTTCCATGTCCGCCTCCTCTAGATTTCCCAAGCAGATAGTATAATTCTACTACTGTTTTACGGGCCTGCGCAATACTGCCCCCTTCCGTTGGTAATGAGCGCAACGCTTTTGCCGTTTGGCACATTTTAAGGGTTAATCCGATATAAAATTGAGGGTTAACCCCCATTGCCATAGGTGTAAGGTGATTTATAGTGATGTTGGCTGATATTACTCCATTCGAGGAGGAATTGACCGATGGTCAAACTATATTTTGAGAAACTCGCCCCGGGTATGAATGCCAAGCTTGACGCCAAGTACCGCACCGGACGCAATCACCACGGCGTGAACCACGGCCGCTACGGGCTGAGAAGGCCCGGCCGGAACGGCTCGATTAACTGCCTGCTGGCCGACGCCGTGAAAATGCCCTACAACCGGACGCAGTTATCATAGATTCAGGAATAACCGGATAAATAATCCCCCGCCCTACCGCAGCGGCCTCTTGACGGGGATGCCGGGACGGCGGGGGTATTCCGGCGGTGTCACTTTTACCTTATCGATTATCACCAGGCACCGCCTGTCCTTTAGTTCATCTATCAATACCGTCTTTATTTCCCGCAGTCTGCCCCCGAGAATATCGATGGCCTTTGAAGACTGCGCTACTTCCGTTCCTACCTCTCCCTTTTTCTGAGCGATGAGCCTGCCCCCGACCGTGACGAAGGGCAGCGTAAGCTCCACCAGCACCGGCAATGGCGCCACCGCCCGCGAAAGCACCACGTCGAACGTTTCCCGGTATTGAGCGTCATGGGCCGCCTCCTCCGCCCGCCCGACCACAATCTCCACGCCTTCCAGCCCGAGCCGGTCTGCCAGGTGATGCAGGAAACCGGCCTTCTTGGCGGTGGCTTCCAGCAGCACCAGATTGATGTCAGGGAATAATATTTTAACCGGTATTCCCGGCAGTCCGGCCCCGGTCCCCACGTCGATGACCCTCAAGACTTTTTTGCCAGGCTCCATCCCGCCGACCACCGTCAGGGAGTCCAGGAAGTGCTTTACCTGTACCGCATTGTAGTCGGTGATTCGGGTGAGGTTCAGGCGCCGGTTCCAGTCGGTCAGTTCCTGATAGTATGTGTTAAACAGCTCGAGCTGCCGCGGGGTGAGGTGAAGTCCCAGTCGTTCGGCGCCGGATTTCAGCTTTTCCATCTATTCTCGGCGGTAACCGTCACAGCACGATAAAGATATAGTACAGGTAAACCACCACGCCGGCGAAGACGACGCTGTCCATGCGGTCGAGGAGGCCGCCGTGCCCCGGCATAAGCCTGCCGGAGTCCTTGACACCGGTATTGCGTTTCAGAAGTGACTCCGCAAGGTCGCCGAATTGTCCGAAGATGCTGATTAACAGGCCCAGGGATATTGCCTGGGCGTAGCCCAGGGGGAGCTGCAGCGGGGTGGGCAGGGTGAAAAGCAGGCTGATGATGACCGCCCCGATGAGCCCGCCCGCGGCCCCCTCCCATGTCTTGCCCGGACTGATACGGGGCGCCAGGCGGTGTCGCCCGAAGGCCTTGCCGATGAAGTAGGCCGCCGTGTCCGAGCCGAAGGTGGCGAACAGGGCCAGGTAGAGCCAGGCCCTCCCCGCCTCCAGTCGCAGCGCCACCAGGAAGCTGAGCAGCAGTCCCACGTAAAGGATGCCACCCATCAACCAGGCCCAGTTGGCGAAAGCGCCCTCCCGCTGCCGGATTATCACCAGCAGTATCAGCGAGAGCACCACCGCCGAGGTCGTCAGGAACATGAAGAAGTTCGGGTACCGGATGTGCGGGTGCAGGATGAAAAACAGCGTCCAGACCAGCCCGAAGCAGGTCAGCGGCAGGATTTTGGAGACGGCGGTCATCCGGTAAAACTCGATGACGGCCAGCATCCCCCAGACGGCCGCCAGCAGCGAGAACCACGGCAGCGGCCCGCCGAACCATATGGCGAGGATAATGAGGGGAACGCCCCAAAGTGCCGTGACGACTCTTTTTCTCAGCATGCGCCCCCCGACTACAATCCGCCGAAGCGCCGCTGCCGCCGACCGTAGGACCGCAGGGCTTTCTCCAGCTCCTCTTCATTGAAATCGGGCCAGAGGACAGGCGTGAAATAGTATTCGGCGTAGGCGGCCTGCCATATAAGAAAGTTGCTGGTGCGTATCTCCCCGCCCGTCCGTATTACCAGGTCCACGTCCGGGAAATCGGGGGTGTAGAGATAGCGGGCGAACAGCCTCTCGTTGAGCTGCGCCGGGGATACGCCCTTGGCCATGATATTGCGGACGGCGTCCAGTATCTCGGTGCGTCCCCCATAGTTGAACGCCAGCCCGACCGTCATACCGGTATTATTTCGGGTCAGGTTGACCGAGTCGATAAAAGACTTTTTGAGCTCCGGCGTCAGCCCGTCCAGCCGGCCGATATGGCGTATCCTGATACCGTTTTTGTGCAGCTCATGGGCCTCCTGGTAAATAACCTCTTCCAGCAGGTGGAAGATTCCGCTGACCTCGTTCTCGGGACGGCTCCAGTTCTCGGTGGAGAAGGCGTAGATGGTGAGGTAATCGATGCCGTGCTGGCTGAGAAAGGTAATGATGGGGCGTATGTTCTGTACCCCGGCCCGGTGTCCCTCGAGGCGGGGCAGGCCCCGCTGCTCCGCCCACCGGCCGTTACCATCCATGATGAAGGCTACATGACGGGGCAGGCCGGTATCCTTTTCCATTATCCTGTGGAACGGGCTAGACTTCCATGAGCTCTTTTTCTTTTTCCCGACCCAGCTGTTCGATTTCAGCAATGTGGAGGTCGGTAATCTTCTGAAGCTGGTCCTGGGCCCGCTTGTGCTCGTCCTGGGAGATTTCCTTGTCCCTCTCCAGCTTTTTAAATTCGTTCATGGCATCGTGGCGGTGGGCGCGGATGGCTATTCGCCTTTCCTCGACCCTCTTGTGCACCACCTTGATAAGTTCCTGGCGGCGCTCCTCGCTGAGCGGCGGGATGGCAATCCTGATGATATTGCCGTCACTGGACGGGTTCAGCCCCAGGTCTGATTTCAGGATGGCCTTCTCGATGTTGGGGATGCTGCTCTTGTCCCAGGGCTGGATAACCAGGAGCCCGGCCTCCGGCGCCGAGATACCGGCCAGCTGGATGAGCGGGGTGGGGACACCGGCATAGTCTACCTTGACGTGTTCGACGAGGGCGGGAGTGGCATGGCCGGTGCGGATGGTGGCCAGCTCCTCGCGGAACAACTTTATCGAGGCTTTCATCTTGTGTTCAACACTGGTGATAGTTTCGTTTACCATATCAACTCTCGCTTGATACCATCGTACCTATCGACTCACCGAGGACGACCTTCTCCATGCTGCGGGGAGCCTTGAGGTCGAAGACGATAATCGTGAGTTTATTTTCGAGGCAGAGCGACAGCGCCGTGGCATCCATGACCTTGAGGCGCTTGTTCAGCGCTTCCATGTGGCTGATGTGGTCGAACTTCTTGGCGTCAGGGTGCTTTAGAGGGTCGGCGGAGTAAATGCCGTCGACGTTGTTCTTGGTCATCAGCAGGACCTCGGCGTCAATCTCGATGGCGCGCAGGGCGGCGGCGGTGTCCGCCGTCATGTAGGGGTTGCCGGTACCCCCGGCGAAGATGACCACCCTTCCCTTCTCCATGTGGCGGATGGCCCGGCGGCGGATGAAGGGTTCGGCGACCTGCTTGATGTCCAGGGCCGACTGCGTCCGGGTGTCCACTCCTTCACGTTCGAGGACATCCTGGAGGGCCAGGGCGTTGATGTGTGTGGCCAGCATCCCGGCGTAGTCCGCGGTGACGCGGTCCATACCCTGCTGCTCGGCTTCAGCCCCCCGCCAGATATTGCCGCCCCCCACCACGATGCCGACGCCCACACCCATCGCTACCACATTTTTAATATGCCTGGCAATATCGGTGATGGTGGCGTTGTCAATGCCGTACTCGCGGCTGCCGCTGAGGGCCTCGCCGCTGAGCTTGAGCAGTACCCGCTTGTACCTGGGTTCCGGCATTTTTATTCCCGGGAGCCGAGTTCGTACCGGGTGAACCGGCTTACCCTGATATTTTCTCCGACCTTGGCGATGGTCCCCACGATGAGGTCGTTAACGGTCACGGAAGGGTCTTTGATGTACAGCTGGAGGAGCAGGCAGACTTCCTGCGGCTCGGCGTCCTCTCCTTCCGGGATATCGGCTTCAGATATATATTTAGGGGCCAGGGCGGCCACCTGCATGGCGATGTCATGGGCCAGGCATTTGAACTCGTCGGTGCGCGCCACGAAGTCGGTCTCACAGTTGACCTCCACCAGCGCCCCGATGCGTCCGGCTGTGTGTATGTAGGCTTCCACCAGTCCCTGGCCGGTGGCGCGTTCCGCCTTCTTCCGGGCCTGGAGCAGCCCTTTCTCCTTGAGGGTCTCCAGGGCCTTGTCCATATCGCCCCCGCAGTTCACCAGGGCGCCGCGGCAGTCCATGATACCGGCGCCGGACTGCTCCCTGAGATTTTTTATCATCGCGGTCGTGATTTCCAAGCACTCCTCCTTATTCCTCGTCCGGGGTGAAGATAAACGGTTCGGTGGACTCCAGCGTCCCGGCCGCGGCGGCCACCGCATCCCCGGAGGGTGCCTCGGCGGCGGCTTCCGCCACCCCGGCCTTGCCCTCGAGGGCGGCATCGGCTATCTTGGTGCAGATGAGCTTGATGGCGCGGATAGCGTCGTCGTTGGCGGGCACGGGGTAGTCTATTTCGTTGGGGTCGCAGTTGGTGTCCACGATGCCGACCACCGGGACGCCCATGCGCTTGGCCTCGGCGAGGGCAATCCTCTCCTTGGTGGGGTCGATGATGAAGAGGGCGCCGGGCAGGCTGGTCATCTCTTTGAAGCCGCCCATCTGCCTGTTCATGCGCTCAATCTTCTCGCCTATCTTGAGGATTTCCTTTTTGGTGAGCCGCCCGAACTCGCCGCGGGCCTGCTGGTCTTCCAGCCTGACGAGCTGGTCGACGCGGGCCTGGATGGTGGCGAAGTTGGTGAGCATGCCGCCGAGCCAGCGCAGGTTGACGTAGTACATGCCGCAGCGGGTGGCCTCTTCCCGGACGGACTCCTGGGCCTGTTTCTTGGTGCCGACGAAGAGGATGGAATCGCCCTCGGCGACCACCGACCGGACGAAGTCGCAGGCCTTGTCCAGCATGACGGCGGTCTTTTCCAGGTCGATGATGTGGATACCGTTGCGCTTGGTGAAGATGTAGTTCTTCATGCGGGGGTGCCAACGCCCCGTTTGGTGCCCGAAGTGGGCACCGGCTTCCAGTAGCTGTTTGATGGTCGCGGTGTCAGGCAAGTTACTTGACCTCCCAAAGTAAATTAATCATAAGTGTCAGGAGATTCAGGTCTCTAACCAGTATATCATACCTGATATGGCGGGGCAATAGCTTATGTTAAGGAGGCGGGTAATTGTCATTGCGAGCCGAAGGCGAAGCAATCTCAATAAATGTTTTCAGATTGCTTCGTCGCTACGCTCCTCGCAATGACAGGTTATTCCAGGTGGAAGCCCCCTACTTATATTTTGCCTCTTTGGGAGCGTGGTTGCGGAAGTGGGCGATGCGGATGCGCTTCATCTTATCGCCTTCCATGTTGTAGAGCACCCAGTTGGTCAT
>JBDRFW010000018.1:0-6564 GCA_043818415.1 Chloroflexota bacterium
GACGAGTTCGCCACCCTGAAGGAGAACTACGGCCGCCACGACTTTCTTTTCCTGCATATCAAGTGGACGGACAGCGCCGGTGAAGACGGCGACTTCGCCCGCAAGGTGAAGGTCCTGGAGGAGATTGACGCGGTTTTGCCCCTCCTGACCGGTCTGAAGCCGGACGTGATGGTGATTACCGGCGACCACTCCACGCCGGCGGTGCTCAAGGGGCACAGCTGGCACCCGGTGCCGGTCCTCCTCTGCGGGCCGTACTGCCGCCCGGACGCCGTCAAAAGCTTTTCCGAGCCCGCTTTCCTGGCCGGGGGACTGGGGAGAATCTACTCCCGGCAGATTATGCCGCTGGCCATGGCCAATGCCCTGAAACTCACCAAACTTGGTGCCTAGGAGTGATGCCGATGCGTACGCCGATTATTGCCGGAAACTGGAAGATGAACACCACGGTCGATGAAGCCGTTAAACTGGTGGAAGACATGCTGCCCGACCTCGACGAGGTCGAGGGCATTGAAAAGGTCGTCTGCCCTCCCTTCGTGTCACTGGCGGCCGTGAAGGCCTTAATCGACGGTACTTCCGTCAAGCTGGGGGCGCAGAACGTCTTTTACGAGAAGAAGGGCGCCTATACCGGCGAGATTTCCCCCGGCATGCTCGCCGGGCTTTGCGAGTACGTTATCATCGGGCACTCGGAACGCCGCCACATTTTTGGCGAGACTGATGAAACCGTTAATAAAAAAGTAAAAATAGCCGTGGAAAACCTGCTCAAGCCAATTTTCTGCGTCGGGGAGACGCTGGAAGAGAACGAGGCCGGGAGGACGGAGGAAATCCTGACCCGCCAGGTAATGGCGTCCTCCGACCGCCTCTACTTCTTCGGCGGCATGGTCATCGCCTACGAGCCGGTCTGGGCCATCGGCACGGGAAAATCGGCCACCGGTGACCAGGCCAACAAGACCATCGGTTTTATACGGCAGCTTATCCGCCACCGGCACGGCGGCGAGATTGCCGATAACGTCCATATTCTCTACGGCGGCAGCGTCACCGCGGACAATATAAGCGAAATCATGAGCAAACCGGAGATAGACGGCGCTCTGGTGGGCGGAGCCAGCCTGAAAGCCGCCGATTTCGTAAGCATTGCCCGGCAGACATCGGAAATCCAGGGCACCTCCTGATGGCATGAAACGTCTCGTCGCTATCGTGGGGCCGACTGGAGTCGGCAAGAGCCGGCTGGCCCTGCGCCTGGCCGGTCGTTTCCACGGGGAGATAGTCAGCGCCGACAGCCGGCAGGTGTACCGCCACCTGGACATCGGCACCGCCAAGCCCACCCCCCAGGAGATGGCCGCCGTGCCCCACCACCTCATCGATATCGTCAACCCCGACGAGGATTTCAGCCTGGCCTGCTACCAGGCGCTGGCTTACAAGGCTATCGACGATATCCACCGGCGCCACTGTCTGCCGTTCCTGGTCGGCGGCAGCGGACTTTACGTGCGGGCGGTGCTGGAAGGCTGGCAGATACCCGGGGTATCGCCCGACCCCCAATTCAGGTATAATATAGAGGAACGCGCCAGGGAAATCGGGGCGGACGGGCTATACCGGGAGCTTGTGCGCATCGACCCCGAAGCGGCCGGGAAGATAGACCCCCGTAACGTGCGCCGGGTTGTCCGGGCGCTGGAAGTATATGCCGGCACGCGGCAGAAATTTTCCCGGCTCGGCGGGAAAAAGGCGCCCGACTTCGATGCTAACATCATCGGCCTGACCGCCGATAGGGCGGAGCTTTACCGCCGGGTGGATGCACGGGTCGATGCCATGATGGCGCGGGGCCTGGTGGCCGAAGTGGAAAAATTACGGGAAATGGGGTATGATTTTAACCTGCCGGCCATGTCCGGCATCGGCTACCGGCAAGTAGGGCAGTACCTCGCCGGCGAGTTGACGCTGGATGAGGCCGGACGCCGGATGAAGACGGAGACCCACCGCTTTATCCGGCACCAGTATGCCTGGTTCCGTCTCCGGGACGAGAAGATACACTGGTACGACGTGGGACGGCAGGCCGACGTGGCCATTGAAGAGGCGCTGGCCGACTATTTAGAAAAAGAATAAGCGTTATTAGGAAGCGAGACGATAGATGGACTTTACCAAGATGCAGGGGACTGCCAACGATTTTGTGATGATGGAGGCCAACGGCCTGGAGCGGGACTGGCCACGGCTGGCTATCGCCGTCTGTGACCGCCATCTCGGGGTGGGCGCTGACAGCCTTATTTTGCTGTTTCCCTCGGACCGGGCCGATTTCGCGATGCGTACCTTTGACGCCGACGGCTCCGAGGCGGAGACCTGCGGTAACGGCATCCGCTGCCTGGCCAGGTACGCCCTGGAGAAGGGGCTCGTCAGCCAGGACACCGAAGGTATCACCATCGAGACGCTGGCCGGTATCAACCGGGTCACTTTCGAGCGTCAGGACGGCCGGGTCACCCGGTTCTCGGCCAATATGGGAAAGCCCCGGTTCACCCCCGTGGAAATCCCGACGACTGTGAAGTCGGGGGACAGCGGGGTAGTTGACATAAAGTCGATGCTGGCTTACACGGTAAAGGTAGGCGGCGTCGACCTTACGCTCAACCTGGTCTCCATGGGGAACCCGCACGCCGTCTATTTCTCCCCGGAGCCGGTGTCCGGTTTTCCCCTGGATAAAATAGGGCCGCTGGTGGAGCACCTGCCGGTCTTTCCCCGGCGGGTCAACTTTGAGGTAGCGCGCGTGCTCGCCCAGGACCGCATCGAAGCCCGCGTCTGGGAGCGTGGGGTAGGGGAGACCCTGGCCTGCGGAAGCGGCGCCTGCGCCATAACCGTAGCTTCAAAACTGCAAGGTTATACCGGGAACAAGGTGGTGATTATTCTCCCCGGCGGGACACTGGACGCCGAATGGAACGGTAACAACGAGGTTATCCTCGGGGGGCCGGCGGCGGTAGTGTTCGAGGGGAAATGGCCGGATTGAGGTGTACCAATGAAGATATCCAGACGAATCGAGAATCTTAAGCCATACCTCTTCGTCGAGATTAACAAGAAGATTGCCGAGAAGAAGGCCAGGGGCGAAGAGATAATCAGCTTCGCTATAGGCGACCCCGATATCCCCACACCGCCCCGCATCATCGAGAAGCTCTGCGAGGCGGCCCATGACCCCGACAACCACCGCTACCCGGAGTCGGAGGGCTTGCCGGAGCTGTGCCAGGCCATCGCGGCGTGGTACCAGCGGCGCTTCGGTGTTACCCTGGACCCGGCCAAGGAAGTGCTACCGCTCATCGGTTCCAAGGAGGGAATAGGCCACATTGCTTTCTGCTTTATCGACCCCGGTGATATCGCCCTGGTGCCGGACCCGGCTTACCCGGTCTATTCCATCGGCACCCAGCTGGCCGGGGGGCGGCCTTACTACCTCTCCCTCAGCGCGGGAAACGGCTTCCTGCCCAGCCTGAGCGGTATCCCCAACGACATTCTGGCGAAGACCAAGCTGCTGTGGATTAACTATCCCAACAATCCCACCGGCGCCGTGGCCGAGCTCGACTTTTTCAACCGGGTGGTCGAGTTCGCGCGTCAGCACGATATCCTCGTCTGCCACGACGGGCCTTACTCCGAGGTAGCCTTCGACGGATACCAGCCGGTCAGCCTCCTGCAGGCGGAAGGCGCCAGGGAAATCGGCGTGGAGTTCCACTCGCTCTCCAAGAGCTATAACATGACCGGCTGGCGTATCGGCATGGTCGTCGGCAACGCCGCGGCCGTGGACGCCCTCCGGACGCTGAAGTCGAACCTGGACTCCGGGATTCCCCAGGCCATCCAGTACATGGCCATCGAGGCGTTAAGCGGTCCCCAGGACGCTATCTCCGAGCACAATAACACCTACCAGCGCCGCCGCGATTTGATTGTCGAGGTGCTGAACAATATCGGCCTGGAAGTGACGCCGCCCAAGGCCAGCCTCTACGTCTGGGCCAAAGTGCCCGGGGGCTACAACTCGGTGGACTTCACGGCTGACCTCCTCGACCAGGTAGGGGTGGCGGTTACCCCCGGGGTAGGGTACGGCCGCAGCGGCGAGGGCTACGTGAGGCTGTCGCTGACTATCCCGGACGCGGCGCTGGTCAAGGGCCTCTCGCGTCTCGCCGGCTGGCGCAATACGCGGCGGCTGACCCCCAAGAGGTAAGTTGACATAATCATTGGTTCGAGGAGAAAAGCATCGCCAGGGATACGTTTGTCACCAGGGTAGCACCGGAAAGGGCCCTTTTACTGGCGGTGGCCTCCAAGGGGAGCCGGGGGAAGCAAGCAGCGGAAAGCTCCATCGCCGAACTGGCGCTCCTGGTAACCTCCGCCGGTGCCGAGGTGGTCGGTAAAATCGTCCAGCAGCTCGACAGTCCGTCTGGTGCCTACTACGTAGGAAAGGGCAAGCTCCAGGAGCTAATCGACCTCCGGGAAAAACTCGAATATAACGTGCTTATCCTTGACGACGAGCTGGCGCCCAGCCAGCAGCATAACCTGGAAGAGGCGCTCAATGTCAAGGTTATCGACCGCGTCGCCCTCATCCTGGACATCTTCGCCCGGCGCGCCCGAACCCGCGAAGGCCGCCTCCAGGTCGAGCTGGCCCAGCACCAGTACCTGCTCCCGCGGCTGGCCGGCCAGTGGCTGCATTTGGAGAGGCTCGGCGGTGGCATCGGCACGCGCGGCCCGGGGGAATCGCAATTGGAGACTGACCGCCGCCTGATACGCCGCAAGATTCAGCACCTCAAAGAGCAAATCGAGGATATCCGGAAGCACCGCACCCTGTACCGCCAGAAGCGGCAGAAGAGCGGCGTGCCGGTGGTGGCCCTGGTGGGCTATACCAGCGCCGGCAAGAGCACCCTTCTTAATGCCCTTTGCCAGGCTGACGTTTTCACCGACGACCGCCTTTTCGCCACCCTGGACCCCACCACCCGGCGCCTCACGCTGCCTGATAGGACCACCGTCCTGCTCACGGACACGGTCGGGTTTATCCGCAAGCTGCCGCCGACCATCATCAGCGCCTTCCGTGCCACCCTCGAGGAGCTGAGCGAGGCCAGCCTGCTCCTCCACGTGGTCGACCTGGCTTCGCCGGACGCCGACGCGCAGTGCCGGACGGTGGAGGACATCCTCGGCGAGCTGGTGCTGGCGGACAAGCCGCGGATGACGGTACTCAATAAAATCGACCTCCTTCTCGAGCGCAACCGGTACTGGGACGAAAAGTCCGCCCTCGACTACATTTCCGAGAAGGTAGGGCCGCCGGACGGGGACACCGTGCTCGTCTCGGCCGTCAGGAAATGGGGCCTGGCCCGACTCCAGGAAATGATTAGCGGGTGCCTGGCCGGGAACACGGTGGTCTCCGAAAGCTAGAAAGAGATGCAACTGTCCCTGGGGTTCCTTTTCGCGATTCTCACGTCGGCATTCATGGGGCTGGCACAGGTGTTCATCAGGCGGTCCACCTACCGTTCCGCCGAGTCCTTCACGCCCATGGCGGTCTCGCTGCTGGTGGGGACGCCACTCTTCGTCTTCATCGTGCTGGCGGCCGGGCAGTGGGATGCCCTGTTTGCCTTCACCTGGGCGCAGTACGCTTTGCTGGTCGGCGCCGGGCTTATCCACTTCATCGTCGGCAGGTACCTGTTCTTCAACGGCACCCGGCTCATCGGGGCTAACCCCACCGTGGCCATCAGCCAGGCCAGCATCATCTTTTCGGTGATAATCGGAGTCACCGTCCTGAGAGAAACAATCACGGCACTGGAAGTGGCCGGGGCGCTGCTGATAATGGCCGGGGCGGTGATGTCCAGTCTGGATATCGGCCGCCGCAAGTTCCGCATCTCCGCCCGGGGACTGCTGCTGGGACTGGGCACCGCCCTCTGCGTGGCGGGGTCAGGCTCTTTAATCCGCCCCGTCATGGAGGTGAGCGACGCCGTCTATGCGGCGACCTTCATTTCCTATCTCTCCGCTTTCATCATCGTGGTGGTGCTTCTGTTGCTGGGCCGGGAGCAGCGCGAGCACGTCCTGCGGCAGGGCCGGCGTAACTTTCTGGTGCTGCTGCCGGCGGCGGTGCTGCTCCTGGTGGGCCACCTGTTCCGCTTTTCCGCCTTTAAGTACAGCCCGGTGAGCATCGCCCAGCCGCTGATGGGGACCATCGTCATTTTCACCCTGGTGTTTTCCCTGGCCATCAACCGCCGCATCGACGTCTTTAACTGGAGGGTGCTGGCCGGCATCGTCATGGTGCTGGCGGGGGTCTTCCTGCTTTATAGCTGAAGGTCCTGTTTCCCCGAAGCTGGGACGCACCAGAATCAAAATCTGGGCGTTATTAAGGGGTTGGTGGTGGGATAATGCTCATGGGGAAGTCCAGGCGGGGCTTTCCGGCCTTCCGCCGCCAACCCGTCTTCCCGAATTGTCTTCTGTCATTCCCTTATTATTCTTGTCATTCCGGCGAAAGCCGGAATCCAGTTCCTACCTCACCCCCTTTATCCCCCCACCGCCGTTCTTGTCATTGCGAGCGGAGCGAAGCAATCCATTTCTTTATCTACCTCACCCCCTCGGTCCCCCTCTCCTGACGAG
>JBDRFW010000019.1:0-2731 GCA_043818415.1 Chloroflexota bacterium
CTTCCTGTATCTGCGCTTTTCCCGTCTCTTTATCCCAGGGCAGGGCGGGACACTTAAACTCCCGGACGCAAAAGCCGCACTTCTCACCACGACACTTCCCGGCGTCAATCCGGACCTGATAAGGCTGCCTCCTCTCTTCCCTCATCCGCACCAGCTCACATTTGCGGCGCATGATTAATACTTTAACCCCGTCCTCTTTCATCAGCCGGAGCAGTTTATTGGTGGTGCCCTTGATATCGAACGGGTCGCTGACCACCACCTGGCAGCCCAGCCCCCGGCAGAATTTTTCGGCATCTATCGCCGGGGCGGCATTACCCATGGCATCAAACGCCGTGCCCGGGTGCGACTGAAAACCGGTCATGGCGGTGGCGCTGTTGTCCAGCAATACCATCACCATGCTGGCTTTATTGTGTATGGCGCTGAGCAGGGCCGGGATGGCCGCATGGTAAAAAGTGGAGTCGCCGCACACTGCGAGAACCGGCTGCTCCGAGCCGAACTGGCCGAGGTTGCCAAAGCCGGTGGCCAGCCCCACCCCGGAGCCCATGGCATGCAGCGCCTTGGTCTGGTGGTTCCCGGCGGGAAAGACATCAAGGGTATAGCAGCCGATGTCACCGGTCAGGAAACCGTCCCGGCCGTCTCTCCGCACCGCCTTTTTCATTACCCAGAAGCTGGCCCGGTGCGAGCAGCCGGCACACCAGGTCACCCCGCGGTCAATGAGCATCCCCGCGGCGGCCTCACTGACCTTTGCCTGGTAATCTGCCTCCCGGGCGGGGGGCTTCATTTTAAACAGGGTGGCCAGAGCTTGCCGCACCAGGTCGGGCGTCAGCTCCCCCACCTGGGGCAGGTGGCCGGAGTCCTTGCCGTAGACTTTTAACGATTCGGACACTTTCGGCGATTCAAACGCCGTCTCTTTCACGTGGATTTCCAGGAAGGGGTCAATTTCTTCAACCACCAGCACCCGCCCGGTCCGGGCCAGGTGCCGGGCCACCAGTCCGGCGGGGAACGGCCAGAGTGTGCCCAGTTTCAGCACTCCGGCTGACTTTTGCAGGCCCAGTGCCTCTATCGCTTCCAGGGAGTAGCGGTTGCCCACGCCGCTGCATACAATGAGGAGTTCCGGCCTCTCCGGGCCCTGGTACCAGTTAAAGGCCGAACGTTCAAAGATTTTGCCGAGCTTGGCCAGCCTCTCCAGGACGCTGGCATGGTGTAGCTTGGCCAGGTAGGGCGAGATGGTCTGCGTAGTATCAAAATGGGCTTTTTTAGTCATCCGGGGCACCCTGCCCAGTTCCACCGGCCCGCTGGAAAGGGAAAGACGGGTGTAACTCCGCAGCAGCAAGAAGCCGTTGTACTTTTCGGAAAGCTCAAAAGCCCACTTGGTCATCTCCTTAGCTTCCTGGGGACTCTCCGGCTCCAGTAACGGGATGCCTTCCGCTTTGGCCACCCATCGCGAGTCGGCTTCGTCGCCGCTGGAATGTCCCTCCGGGTCATCACAGACCGCCACCACCAGGCCGCCGCCGTTCTTGCCCAGCCCGGAGTAGTTCAGGTGCGCCAAAAAGTCCAGCGCCACGTTGATGCCCGCGGTCTTCATCGCAGAGAACGCCCGCAGTCCGGCGAATGAGGCTGCCGCCGCCGCTTCCGTGGCTACCTTCTCGTTGGTGGACCACTCCACATAGATACCCGCCTCCCGGGCCATCCCGGCCAGGCTCCCCACTATCTCCGAAGCGGGTGTCCCCGGGTAACCGGCGACAAACTGCACACCGGCCTCCAGGGCGCCCCGGGCAATGGCCTCATTGCCCATCATCAGCTCGCGGGTAACGGCAGCTTCCCGGGCAGGACGGGACATATGACACCTCCGGTTTGATTAGCTTGGCTGATACAGATTCTACTCCGCCGACGGCGAAAGGTCAATCGGCGAGAGCGTTACCGGCGAGGCTTCGATTTTTCGTTGCCGGTGCCTCTGTGCTATAATAACGGCAATCCGGAAATTCCGATACCGAACGCAGGAGGCAGCCTTGAAAATTCTGGCTATCGTCGGCAGCCCGAGGCTGAAAGGCAACACTAATTACCTGGCGGACCAGGCTCTTGAAGAAGCGGAAAAGCTGGGGGCGGAGACAGAAAAGCTCGTCCTCAGCCAGTACCGGGTGAACCCCTGCCTCGGGCATGCGGACTGCGCTTCTTTTGACGCCTGCCGGCAGGAGGACGATGCCGGCTGGATTCTGGAGAAGTTCTGCCAGGCGGACGGGGTTATCCTGGCCACGCCGGTCTACTACTACAATGTTTCCGCCCAGATGAAAGCCTTCATCGACCGGAACTACTTCCTTTACATGCACGGCCGGAAATCAAGGGCGGGAGCGGTGGGCGTTATCGTGGTGGCCGAGTCGCTGGGGATTGAGGACACGCTGCATACCCTGAAGCAGTTTGTCGACGAGGCTTTTAACGTCGGCGAAGACCGGCTGTTCATTGTCTCCGGCTATGCCGGCGGACCCGGTGAGGTCAGGCACAACCTGCCTTTCGTGGCCAGCGCCCGGAAACTGGGCGGGCAGTTGGTGGCCAGCCTGAAAGAAAAGGGCGGATAGTCCGCGGCGGGCGCCCGGGCCTTCGGCAAGAGGCTATCCTTTATGCTCCTGTTTTATGTTTCCGCCTTCAATGACTCTCTCAACCCCGGTGATGTATTTCGAGGCGGCTGAGGCCAGGAACACGGCCAGGTCTCCCATCTCGTCTATCGTGCCCAGCC
>JBDRFW010000020.1:0-2681 GCA_043818415.1 Chloroflexota bacterium
AGGCCGGCGATGTCCGTGAGCAATAGCAGTAAATCGGCATCGACCAGATTCGCCACCATCGCCGAAAGGTTATCGTTATCGCCGAACTTGGCGTCATCAAGCTCGTCCACGGCAACGACGTCGTTCTCATTGATGATAGGCACCACGCCCAGCTCGAGGAGGGCCATCAGGGTATTGCGGGCGTTCAGGTAGCCGGCGCGGTCGGAAAGGTCGGCTTTGGTCAGGAGCGCCTGCGCCACGGTGATTTTGTGCTCGCCGAACACCGGCTCGTAGGCGTACATCACTCGACTCTGCCCCACCGAGCACAGCACCTGCTTGTAGGGAATGCCCTTGATTTTCTGGGTCAGCCCCAGCTTGTGGCGGCCGTAAGCCATCGCCCCCGAGGAGACGATGAGAATCTCGCGGCCCTGCTGACGCAATTGCGCCACCTGTGCCACCAGGCGCGACATAATTTCCTGATTGAGCTGGGAGCCGCCGCCGGTGACCAGTTTGGTGCCGAGTTTGACGACAATGCGTTTGTATTCCGGGGTCTGGTTATCTTTGACCATTTATGTCAGCTTCAACTTTTCCTACATTATAGCAAGCAGTGGCGAATTGGACAAGAACGCAGGTGTTCACCTAGCGTAGTGTCTCAATAATAACTTAACAATGTCTGTCATTCCGTACTTGATACGGAATCCAGGGGGTGGTGATACTGGATTCCCGCCTGCGCGGGAATGACAATACGCGTGGATGATTGTAAAGTAATCTCTGAGATATTACACTAGTATTTAAGAATATGAATGAACCGGGACGGCACCAGCCAAAACATGTCCTGCCCATCGTCTCAATCGTCACCTTCATCGGCTTCCTCGATACTCATCTCCTGATTCCGGTGCTGGCCCTCTACGCCGACGAGTTGGGCGCCGGAGTGGGCACTATTGGGCTGATTATCGGCGTCTATTCGCTGACGCACACCCCGGCGAATATCGTCTTCGGCCGTCTCATCGACCGCATCGGCTACAAGATTCCCCTGATTGCCGGGCTTCTTGGCGATACTTTGAGCATGTTTCTTTATTCGATGAGCCAGCTGCCGGTGCACCTGGCGCTGGTGCGGGTACTGCACGGCATCACCGGGGCGCTAATCGGCCCGGCGACGATGTCCGTTACCGCCGACTACAGCGGCGACTTGCCCAAAGGCAAGGTGATGAGCTTCTACGGGATGTCCATTGGCGCGGCGACTTTGTTCGGCTACGGACTGAGCGGACTGGTTGCCTCGCGGCTGGGCTATAAAGCCGTCTTCTTCCTCGGGGTGGGGTTGCTGGTTGTGGGGATGGTTCTCAGCCTGTTGCTGCCCGGCAGGAAAGCGGCCCGCCGTGTCCGCCCTGAATACGGCGGTTTTGGTCGGATAAGGGAACTCATCACTCGAAAAGGGCTTACCATCGCCTATAGCTCAATCTTCGCCCAGTACTTTAGCTTCGGTGGCTTGGTGACGCTGTTGCCGCTGTACGTGAAAAGCCTGGGGATGGAAGCCTTTCATGTCGGCATGTTGCTGGCCATCTTCGCGGTGATGTTTATCCTGCTCCAGTTTCCCAGTGGCGTTCTCTCCGACCGTACCGGCCGGCTCACACCGACGGCTCTAGGCCTGCTCCTCGGTATTGTCTCACTGGTCGCCTTGCCTTTTCTGAGCACTTTTCTGCTGCTGTTGGCGGCGATGGTCCTGTACGGCACGGCTTACGGTCTGCTCTTTCCCTCAGTGTCGGCCCTGGTAGCGGAGCGCACCGTTCCGGAAGAGCGGGGACTGGCCACGGGCATTTTCCACGCTTTGCTCACTGCCGGGGTGGCCATCGGCGCGCCGGTGATGGGCTGGGTGGGTGAGGTGTGGGGAGTGAGGCTGGGCCTGGCTCTGAGCGCCAGTATGGCGGTCGTTGCCCTGGTGGTTGTCCTGAGAAACCGGCGCCGTATTTGAGGCGCTCGCTAATCAAATGTTACAATGAAATCGGGCTGACCCTATTTTGGGGTCTAGCCCTAAAGGTGTTTGTGACAGGATGGATTTAACCGAGCTACTGAAGCTAATTGAAGAGATGCCCGCCTTCCGCCAGCTGGTTGAGGGGAAGGCGGGTGGGCAGACGGGGGTCTCCGCCTGCCCTGAGCAAAGCGAACGGGCCTGCCCTGAGCAAAGCGAACGGGCCTGCCCTGAGCAAAGCGAACGGGTCCTCGACGCGGCCAAGCCCTACCTGATTGCCGCTTTGTTCCAGAAGTGGCGCCAGCCGATGCTGGTAGTTACGGCGCAGCCGGAGAATGCCAAAAAGCTCTATGAGCAAGTCGCCATCTGGACGAACGGGCTTGCCCTGAGCCGAAGCCCAGACCCCGATGCAAATCGGGGGAATGGGCAGGTCAGGTTCTTCCCCGAGCCAGATGTCCTGCCTTACGAGCGCATCACCTCCGATGTGGCAACCGAGCTGGAGAGAGTTCAGGTGCTTTCGGCGCTGGTCAATTGCGGTCAGGACGGGTTGAGTGCGCCACTGGTGGTCACATCAGCGCCGGCGCTGATGGGAAAACTGCCGGGTTATCCTGATTTTGCTCTGGCCTGTCACACCGTCAGGCAGGGGATGGAAGTCGAGCCGATGGACCTGCTTGGCCAGTGGGAGCGGATGGGCTACCGGCGGGAGAGCATTGTTGAGATTCCGGGGACGATGAGC
>JBDRFW010000021.1:0-11753 GCA_043818415.1 Chloroflexota bacterium
GTGGTTTAGCTCATAGCGTTCCCCCTCCGCCCCCATACAGGGGAGTGCGCAGCGAGAGGGAAGCAAAGCCCCCTCTCCTATATATTTCCCCCTCTCCGACCAAATTATCTCACGGGTTATTAAAATGTAGCTGGTTGGAGAGGGGGATAAAGGGGGTGAGGTTAAGACGGGGTGAGGCTAAGATGAGATAGGGCTATAAGCAAGCCCCGCCGATTGTGGCACTGATTACTCCCGTGTTATAATCCACCCCAGGAAGGGAGGCCGCCATGAGCACGAAAAAGCTGGACTACTCCGTCTTCGATAAATTCAACTTCGAAAGGAAGCCGGTCGGCGTCAGGTTCTCCCTCAACCGGCCGGAGGGAATCAGGCTCCTGGACAAAGAGCTGGCCCTCTGCGAGCTTTTCAAGGAAGCCCAGACCAGCCAGCCTTTCTACGTCGACCAGGCCAAAGTGCAGTGCGGGGAGCACGTGGTGGGGATGCTGGAGTTCCCGCCCGTGATGTACAGCGGACAGCTCGGGCCCAGCTACTCCATGTTCAAGACGGCGGGCGCCAACCGACGCATCTACGACTACGTTCCCATCCTGCCCAAGGATTCCGTTAAATTTATTATCCACGCCGCCTACGACCAGATGACCTCCGACCCTGATGTCCTGATTATCACCGCCAGCCCATCCCAGGCGGAAATCATCCTCCGGGCCAGCAGCTATTCGGACGGGAAGATGTGGCACGCCAAGGGGACCACCTGCCTGGCCTGTGCCTGGATATACGCTCACCCCTACCTCAGCGGCGAGATGAACTTCACCGTCAGCGGTTTTGGCTACAGCATGAAAGCCCGGGAGGTGCTGCCGGACGGACTGATTATCCTGTCCTTCCCCTTCGATACCATCTCCCCCCTCATTGAAAACCTGAACGATATGGAGTGGGAGCCCCGCTGGTTCAAACTGGGCCGGGAAGGGTTCATCAGGGAGACCAAGAAGCTGAGCGCCAGCCAGCGACAGGAAGCATCCTGACCCGTACCGCCCCGCCGACGCGGTGCCCACCCCTGACAAAACCGGGGTAGGGCTTTCGGGTTACCCAATAATTCTGCGGAGAATGACCCCCGGGGACGGCTGACCGCCGCGATGGCGCTTCACGAGAAAAGCAAGGAGACCGCCGAACATGGAGAAAAAATGGGACGACATGACCCCGGAAGAGAAGAAACAGCAGCGCTTCCGGTGGTGGCTCGAGCCGGACATTGAGTTCGTCAGCCAGGAGGCCAAACAGGCTTTCAAGGCGAGGGCCCGGCGGCTGATTGACGTTTACCAGGTGAAGGAGCCGGACCGGGTGCCGGTCTCGCTGCCGGTGGGCAACATGCCCGCTTACCTGGACGGCACCGATTTGCATAGCGTCATGTACGACTACGACCGGCTTATCAAGGCCTGGGACCGGTTCAACCGCGAGTTCGAGATGGACACCTTCTCCAGTCCCGCCCTGGTCCTGCCGGGAAGGGTCTATGACCTGCTCGACTGCAAGCTCTACCAGTGGCCGGGGCACGGCCTGCCGGAGAACGCCACCGGCATCCAGTTCGTCGAAGGGGAGTACATGAAGCCGGACGAGTACGACCTCCTGTTGAAGAACCCTTCCGATTTCTGGCAGCGGGTCTACATGCCCCGCGTCTTCGGCGCGTTTGAGTCCTTCAGGTATTTGCAGCCCTACACCAACATCATCGAGCTGCCGGCGGTGAACTTCATGCCCTACTCCCGCCCCGACGTCCAGGCCACCATGCAGCGACTTATCGATATCGGCCAGGCGCTCGCGGTCTGGTCGGAGGTTATCGGCAATTTCTCGCGGCGGGCGATGGCCTCCGGTTTCCCCATGGTGCGGGGCGCCATGGCCAAGGCCCCGTTCGATACCCTCGGGGACACGCTGCGGGGCACCCAGGGCATCATCATGGACATGTACCGCCAGCCGGACAAGCTCCTCGAAGCCCTGGAGGTCATCACCACCCTGACCATCGATGCCGCCCTGGCCAGCGCCAACGCCTCCCGCGGCCTGATGGTCTTCTTCCCCCTGCACAAGGGCGCCGACGGCTGGATGTCCCAGAAGCAGTTCGAGACCTTCTACTGGCCCTCCCTGAAAAAGGTCGTCAACGCCCTGGTAAACGAAGGCGTCATCGCCTCCCTCTTCGCCGAGGGGAGCTATGAGACCCGCCTGGACAGCGTCAACGAGTTCCCCAGGGGCGCCGTGGCCTGGATGTTCGATAAGACGGACATGGCCAAAGCTAAAAAGGCCCTCGGCGATAAGTGCTGCATCTCCGGCAACGTGCCCACCTCGATGCTGGTTACCGGCCAGCCGGCGGAAGTCAAGGCGTACTGCCGCAAGCTCATCGAGACCTGCGGTAAGGGGGGCGGCTATATTCTCTCCGGCGGGGCCAATATCGATAACGGCAACCCGGAGAACCTGCGGGCGATGATGGCCGCCGCCAAGGAATACGGCGTTTACCGGAAATAGCTCACGGCGCCAGGCTACTCGAAAGCGTACAGGGTGCCGTCGTGCGAGCCGACGTACAGTATCCCGCCGGCCAGGGCCGGAGACGAGGTGATTTTGTCCCCGGTGAGGTAGTCCCAGAGCTTTACCCCGGTGGACCGGTCCAGGGCGTAGAGCCGGCCGTCCTCGCCGCCGATGTAGACAACGTTCCCCGCCACGGCCGGCGATGAGCTCATCCGGACGCCGGTCGGGAAGTCCCACCGTACCTGCCGGGTGGCGGTATCCACCGCCGCCACGCCGCTGCCCGTGCCTAGATAGAGTACGCCGTCGACCAGGGCCGGGGAGGAGACGCCGCCCGGCGCCAGCCGCGCCGACCAGAGGAAGCCGGAAGGCGGCGGGGGCCGGGGGGCCGCCCGGTAGAGGTAGAGCGCTTCCCAGAAAATCTTGAGCCGGTTTTCCAGGGGCCAGTTCCGGGCGGTGATATCGACGGCATAGAGCACTCCGGTCGAGGTGGCAAAGTAAGCGGTGCCGTCGGCCGCGGCCGGGGAGGCGGTAATGGTCGTCTTCGTTTGAAATTCGAGTCGGACCCGGCCGGGGCGGGCGTCCAGGGCGTAAAAGAAGCCGTCCAGGGAGCCTGCGGCGACGACGCCCCGGGTGACCACCGGCGATGATATCACCGTGCCTTTGACCTCGCGGCTCCAGAGCTCCGCGCCCGTGGCGGCATCCAGCGCGTAGATACGCCAGTCGTCGGCGCCGAAGTAGACCGCGCCGTCGGCTACCGCCGGGGAGGACCTTACCGCGTACCGCGCCGGGAAGTCCCAGAGCCTGGCGCCCGTGGCGGCATCGAGGGCATAGAGATGACCGTCGTTGGACCCGAAGTAGACCACGCCGCTGACGACGGCCGGTGAAGACTCCACCCAGCTGCCCGTGGGGAACTCCCAGAGTTTGGCGCCGGTGGCCGCATCGAGGGCGTAGAGTCGGCCGTCCTGTGAGCCGCAGTAAACGACGCCGTCCACCACCGTCGGGGAGGAATGGATGGCGGCACCGGTGGTGAACGTCCACTTCAGCCGGCCCTGCGGTTTGCCGACCGGTTCGGTGCTGCCGGTACGGGCCGGGTCGTGCCGGAACATGGTCCACTCCCCGTTCCCCGGCGCCGACTCCAGCCCCGGCGACAGCCGGACGACGGCATCGGTGAAGAAGTAAACACAGATAAAGATAACCAGCAGGCAGCAGATACCGAGGGAGGTCAACCGGATGAGGCGGCGGCGGCGGAGAAAGGACTGCCGGCGGAGTTCCAGCTCCGGATTGTGCTCGTACATAAAGCGACCCGAGGCTATCTTATATTTTATTTTCTCCGGCTGTCAAACGGGTGAAGCCGGACCCGGGGAGAGCCCGGCCACGCACGACTTACCAGGTGGGGCGGGCAACGTCTTCGGCCGGCGGTCCGGGGGGCCGTACCAGGAGCGTCGTCACTATCGCCAGCACGGACAGGCCCAGGGCGGCGACAAAGGCGCTGAAATAGCTGCCGGTGGTATCGTATATCCAGCCGTAAAAGACCGGGGAGAGCATACCCACCGGTGACCCGAAGGCGACCATCGCCCCGAGTACCGAGCCGAAGGCCTTCCGGCCGAAGTAGCGGCCCAGAATCAGGAGAATCAGCGGCGTTATCGCCCCGTTGCTGAGGCCGTGACCGGCCAGCAGAACGTAAACGGAGGCGGTGCTCCGGCTCAGCAGGAAAGTGCTGATGCCGATGACCTGGAGCAGGAAAGCCACCACCAGCAGCAGGTGAATCCGGTCTTTCCGGACGCGGTCGGCGATGACGCCCCCGAAGAAACGGGAGGGAACGGTGAAAAATACCATTATCCCCATCATGCCGCCGGCCACAGCCTCGCTGATGCCGATATCGGTCAGGAAGGGAAAAACGTGGGTGTTAAACCCTCCCCCGATAAAATAATGGACGCAGAAACCAATCACGAGCAGCCAGTACACCCTGGTTTTTCTGACCTGCCGGAAGGTGTACTCCGTCTCCTGAAAGCTCGAGGCGTAGCTGACGCCCCTTTCTATCATCCGCGCCCGGTCCATTTCCGCTCCCCGTGCCACCGGGGCGCCGTCCGGGAGCAGGCCGTAGTACTCCGGCCGCCGCGGCTTTACCAGCGCGTAGGACAGCGGCAGGCTGGCGAACATGATGATGCCCCAGAGGAGACTGGTGAACCGCCACCCCTGTACCAGCACCATCGGGGTAATTATCTGGAGCACCACGACGCCGAAGATGCCGATAAGGGCGAACTTGATGCCCTGCGCCAGCCCCCGGCGGTGGATGAACCAGTCGTTAATCATCTTGTCCACGGCCACCGTCAGGCCGATGTTGAGTCCCAGCCCGATGAGCACCCCCCAGGCGACATAGTATTGCCATACCTGGCTGATGAAGTACATGAAGACCATGCCGGCCCCGGCGATGCTGATACCGATGATTGTTATCCAGCGCGACCCGAACTTATCGGAGAGCCAGCCGACCAGCGGTGAAGTAATCCCGCCTTCGAGCCGGCCGATGCCGGCGGCCAGGGCCGTTAAGGCCCGGTTCAACTCCAGCTCGGCGGCGATTGGCTTGAAAAACACGGAAATCCCGTAGGTGTTGAAACCGTGACCCAGGCCGGAGATGATGCCGATGAACAGTACGGACCACCATCCGACGAAGACACGGGGGCGCGGGCTATTTCTTTCCGGCAAGATGTTACCTCATTCCGGGGACCTGTCCCCGTTGCCGCCGCGGCCGCGCGTTCAGGGCTGGCAGAGGGCGGCTACATCCAGGTTGTGTTCCCAGGGACTCCGGGAAATATGCATCACCACGAAGGTGCTCGTCCGGACGATTTCCGGAATACTGGCGATGACGTTCTTGACGAACTCGTCGAACTCCTGGGGAGTGTGGAAAATAAAAATCCCGATGATGTCAAAGGTGCCGGTGCAGCCGCACAGGTAATAGACGTTGGGGTTCTGAATCAGCAGGTGCTCGACCCTCTCGGCGGAACCGACCTTGACCTCGATGCACATGATACACATGAAATTGAGCCCGAGCTGCTGGGGATTGGGCACGGCGGTAATCTTCATTATATTGTTTTTCAACAGGGCCTTGACCCGGTTGCGCACGGTCCCTTCCGATACCTTCAGCTTGCGGCCGATCTCCCGGAAACTCTGCCGGGCATCCTCCTGCAGCTCGCCGATAATCTTCTGTCCTAGCTCGTCCAGCATGGCGCACCTCCTCGGGCAGGCCTGGCCGCCTGCCTCCTGATACTATACGCAAATCCGCATTAAATTGCAAATCCGGCGACCGGTTGCGCAACAAATCAGCACCACCGCCGGTATTGTGCCTACAGGTACGCATACAAGCAGGGACGCTACCGGACGACGGCACCAGGGGGTAAAAGACTTCCAGATACGGGGTGGCGGCGGAAAAGACCTGAAAACCCCCCCTGCCCTTTGATTTATCGGGAGAAGGGGTATATAATGTTAAATCATTTAGAGAAGGAGGTTGCCATGCCAAACAGCGTCTATAAGATAATCACTTTGGTCGGCACCAGTACCGAATCATGGGAGAAGGCGGCCGCGAACGCCGTCGAGATGGCGGCCAAGTCCTTGCAGGACCTCCGCATCGCCGAAGTCGAAGAGCTGGACTTGCAGATTGACAACGGCAAGGTCATGAGCTACCGGGCCAAGGTGAGAGTCTCCTTCAAGTACCACGGCAAAGAGTAAAGGGGCTTGAAGCCTCACCGACGACATATCGAAGCCACCGTAAACTACGGGGGGAAGAATGATTTTCTTCCCCCCGACTTCTTTCCGAAAGCTTCAGCCCGGCGGTGCCAGTCCACCGTGGCGCGGTCGTAGAGCAGGCGCCTGAGCAGGATAAATGCGGGGCGGAGCCCAGGAGATACGCCCCGATAACCAGCGCCAGCTCGGCCCACATGCTTTATATCCCCTTTTTAAGCCTTGACCATCACCAGCATCATTTTAAACCGCCCGGTGGCTTTGAGGGCGTGCGGCTCGTGGGCCGGCATCAGCACCATCTCCCCCTGCCTCACCTGCAAAGGTCTGCCGGAGATAGTAACCTCGGCTTCACCATCGAGGAGATAGACCAGGGCGTCGAAGGGCGCCGTGTGCTCGCTGAGCGCCTGCCCGTTGTCGAAAGCGAACAGTGTGACCGTCCCGGCCGACTTATCGACGATGGTCCGGCTGACGATGGAGTCCGCCTGGTATTCCACCATGCCGGCGGCGTTCCCCACCTGCCCCGCAGAGTTTTCCTTGCTCATTTCACGTTCACCCCACAGTAAGATGATTCAAGGTTAATATTCAATTATACCCCGAACGAATACCCGTCCATCAACCCGATACCTAGATTGTCTATGGTTTAGCTTGAAGTCGTGGTGCGATTAAGCTAAAATAGGTCAGTTTATTCGCCCCCGGAACTCAAAGAGGAGGTCGCCATGATTTCCGATAGACTGAAGAAAATCGTCGGCGCCGGCAACGTCAGCACCGCGCCGGCGTTGCTCGACGCGTACGCCCGGGATATCAGCTTCGTCAACACGGTCCGGCCGCATTGCGTGGCCCGGCCGAGAAACGCCGGCGACATCGCTAAAATCGTCCGGCTGGCCAACGAGACCGGGACGCCGCTGGTGCCGGTAAGCTCGGGGCCTCCCCACTTCCGCGGCGATACCGTCCCCGCTCTCGGAGGGAGCGTCATCGTGGACATGAGCGGCATGAAAAAGATTATCCACGTGGACCGGACGAACCGGGTGGCCATGTTCGAGCCGGGCGTAACCTACGGCGAGCTGGCAGCGGCCGTGGCCGGGGAAGGACTCCGCCTCAACCTCCCCCTGCTGCCGCGCCGGTCCAAGGCCGTCATCGGCCACCTGCTGGAGCGCGAGCCGGTGATAATGCCCAAGTACCACTGGGACATCGGCGACCCCCTGGCATGCGTGGAGATAGTCTTCGGCAACGGCGAAACGTTCCGCACCGGGGCCGCCGCCGGGCCGGGCTCGATTGAGGAGCAGTGGGCCGCCGGGGGCGCCCAGAAAGAGGCCGCCGGACCGAGCGCCGCCTCGTGGTACCGCCTCATCCAGGGTTCCCAGGGCACCATGGGCATCGTCACCTGGGCATCGGTGCGCTGTGAGCTCATCCCCACCCTTGAAGAGCCCTTCATGGTAGGCGCCCCCGACCTCGATAAAATCACGGAGATGGTGCACTGGCTCCTCCGGCTGCGGCTGGTCAACGAGTGCTTCATCGTCAACGATAGCAACCTGGCGTCCGTCATGGCGCGGCGGCCGAAGGACTACCGGGAAATCAAGGACTCCCTGCCCCACTGGGTGCTCTTCTTCAACATCGCCGGCTATGAGTACCTGCCGGAGAAGCGGGTGGCCGCCAGTGTCCGGGACATGACGGCCCTCGGCCAGCGGGTGGGTCTGGAGCCGGTCGAGGCCATCGGCCGGGTGGCGGCCTCCGACCTCCTGGAAACCGTCCGGAACCCCTCCCGGGAGCCCTACTGGAAGCTCCGCCGCAAGGGGGCCTGCCAGGATATTTTCTTCCTGACCATCTACGATAAGCTGCCGGCGCTGCTCGATGTGATGCGGGCCGATGCCGATGCCGCCGGCTATCCCGCCCCGGACCTGGGCGTTTACATCCAGCCCATCGTCCAGGGGACCAACCTCCACGTCGAGTTCAACCTCCCCTACGACCCCGCCGACCCGTCCGAGGTGGAGAAGGTGAGAAAGCTGACCGCCGCCGCCGTGAAAGACCTGATGGCAGCCGGTGCCTTCTTCTCCCGCCCCTACGGTGAGACCGCGGGCATGATTATCAACCGGGACGCGGCCACCGTGGCTGCCCTGAAAAAGGTCAAGTCAATCACCGACCCCAACTACGTGATGAACCCGGGCAAGCTCTGTTTTTAAAAAAGCAACCGGCGTCCGGACACGATTTAAGGAGGGACGAGAGATGGCACTAGCCGACTACCGTGACGAGATGGAGATGTGCTGCCGCTGCTCCTGCTGCAAGTTCATACCGCTGGAGAAGGTCAAGGGCGTGGCCAACGCCAATGCCTGCCCCAGCGTCACCCGGTTCAAGTTCCATGCCTACTCCGGCGGCGGACGCCTGAACTTCGCCATGGCCATGCTGACCAAGGGTCTTACCTACTCCGAAAAGCTGCTGGAGGTGGTCTATAATTGCCAGCTGTGCGGCGCCTGCGATATCTCCTGCAAGTACGGCATGGACATGGAGGTGCTCGAGCCGATTAACGAGACCCGGCTTCAATGCGTCGCCGACGGCCATACTATCCCCGCCCTCGATAAGACCATCAACAGCCTGCGCAAGCAGGGGACAATGGTGCCGGGGGCCAGGGCCCGGCGCGCGGACTGGGCGGCGGGGCTGAACGTCAAAGACTACACCAGGCAGCAGGTCAGCGTCATCTACCACGCCGGCTGCCGCACCGCCTACGACCCCGACCTGTGGCGGGTCGCCAGGGACACCATCACCCTGCTCAACAAAGCAGGCATAGACTTCGGTATCGCCTACACTAAAGAGCCCTGCTGCGGGAGTCGCGCCTACCAGACGGGCTACAAGGAGGATTTCCTCAACCAGGCCCGGGCCAACGCCGCCCTCTGGGAGAAGGCGGGGGCAGGCATCGTGGTGACGGGCTGCGCCGACTGCTATTACGGGTTCAAGGTGCTCTACGATAAGTTCAATCTGAAGGGAAAGGTGGAAGTCCTGCATACCACCGAGTACCTGGCCCGGCTGCTCAGGGCAGACCGGCTCAAGCCCGCCCGGAAGGTCAGCGCCAGGGTCACCTACCAGGACCCCTGCCACCTCGGGAGGCTGGGCGAGCCCTATATACACTGGCAGGGCCGGCAGGTGCCCGGCCAGATACGCGTCTTCGACCCGCCCCGGGAGTTCCGCCGGGGCACCCACGGCGTTTACGGGCCGCCGCGGGAGGTCCTGGCCAGCATCCCCGGCCTCAGCCTGGTCGAGATGGACCGGCGCAAGGAATACGCCTGGTGCTGCGGGTCCGGGGGCGGGGTCAAGGAGACAAACCCGGACTTCGCCCGGTGGACGGCCGGGGAGAGAATCAAAGAGGCCGGGGCCACCGGCGCCGGGGCCATCGTTACCGCCTGCCCCGGGTGCCAGCGCAATTTCCGGGACGCCCTCGGGGAAAACGGCCGCCGCCTCAAGGTCTATGACGTCGTCGAGCTGCTGGCCAGGTCAGTCTGAAGAGGAGGGCATCAATCATGGCTCTGAAAAAAGATATTTACCGTGCCCTGGAAGACGTGGTGGGACCGGAGAACGTATCGGAAGACCCGGTCATACTGGACGCCTACGCCTGGCGGTCGGGGCTGGTGGCCACGCCGCAGCTTTTCGTGCCCCCCTTCGAGGCGGTGACCCTCCCCGGGAACACGGCGGAGGTCCAGGCCATCGTCAGGCTCTGCAACCGCCACGGGCTCCAGTTCAAGGCGTCCAGCACGGGCTGGGGAGGCTACTGCGACCCCACCGGGCCGGGCGTCGTCAAGCTGGACCTGCGGCGGATGGACCGCGTCATCGAGATAAACGAGAAGAATATGTACGCCGTCGTCGAGCCCTACGTCATCTTCGCCCAGCTCCAGGGCGAGCTGATGAAGCACGGACTCATCTGCAATATCACCGGGGCCGGCTCCAACTGCTCGGCGATGCCCCTGGCCGCCCACCAGGGCATCGGGCACATGAGCCAGAGCGCCAGCTACGGCGACCGCAACCTGCTGGGGGTGGAATGGGTGGCGCCGGACGGGGAAATCGTCCGGCTGGGCTCGCTGGCGGCCTCCGGCGACTGGTTTTGCGGCGACGGCCCGGGGCCTTCCCTGCGGGGCATCATCCGGGGCAATACCGTGCCGCTGGGGGGACTGGGGGTCTTTACAAAAGCCGCACAGAAGGTCTATCACTGGGCGGGACCGGCCACCTTCCCCATCGAAGGGGTATCCCCGGACTACGCCCCCGCCGAGATACCGCCCGGCTTCGCCGTCCGCTACCTCCACTTCCCCTCGTCGGACATCATGACGCAGGCCGTGAGGAAGGTCGGCGAGTGCGAAATCGGTTTCATCCTGATGGGCTTTAACCCGGCCATGGTCAGCGCCAACAAGGCCAGGAGCAACGAGGAAGACATGGCCCTATTAAGGCAGTACACCGCCGAGGTGCAGGGGCCGGGCTTTCTGCTCATCATCATCGGCAACTCCCCGGACGACTTCGACTACAAGACGGAGGCGCTGAAGGTCATCATGGAGCAGTTCCACGGCAAGTCGCTGCGGGACGTGGAAGACCCGGCCAGTGCCGGCGGCTTTCTCTGGCGCTTCATCAGGGTCACCAGCTCCCTGCGCGAGACCTGCCGGGCCACGGGGTGCTTCGGGGGGGAGGTCGGCGGGACCGACGTCTTCGGCCTGATGAGCGCCTATATCCACCGCGCATCCAGGGTCAAGCAGCGGTATATCGATAAGGGCCTGCTCCATAACGACGGCACCGACCCCTTCGTGCAGTCGATTGAGCACGGGCACCAGGGTCACGGAGAGATGCTCATCCGCTACTTCCCCGCTAACCCGGAATCGGCGCAGGCCGGCTTCGAGCTCTTCATGGAGGCCAACCGGACGGCGGTGGAGGGCCGCTTCGGGGTGCCGGCCCACGTCTGGAGCGATGCCATCCACGACATGTACGGGCCGTACGCCTGCAACTATACGAAGTGGCTGCGGAAGATAAAGAAGACCTTCGACCCCAACGCCGCTTCGGAGCCCGGCCACTATATCTCGGCGAAGGACTAGTCCCTACTTGACTTCACGGGGAAGTTTAACCGGCTCCTTCCGCCGCTTGTCGGCGATATGGAAGACGGCCATGACCGGGTGGCGGTAAATCATGCGGGGCCCGGCGTAGCGCATCACCGTCCTGATCCTTTCCCGCCGCGCCGGCTGATAGCAGTGCACGGGGCACCTGGCGCAGATAGTTTTTCCCTCCCCGAAGGGGCACTTCTCAAGGCGTTCCAGGGCGTGGTCCCGGAGCCCGGCGCACTCCGGGCACAGTTCGCCGCCGCTGTGATTATCCCGGCAGTACATCGCTATCATCACGGCCACGGTATTACTTTCCCGCGCCATCCTGGAATTTTTAGCGGACATCTCTATAAATTATGCGGGAAAGAAGTATTTTAAGTCCAATCGTGCGGAGAACGGAGACGGGTCTTTCGTATTTCGCCTACCGGCTTTTACCTCCCCCGCCCCGCGGTTGTTATCTATTCCCAC
>JBDRFW010000022.1:0-3637 GCA_043818415.1 Chloroflexota bacterium
GTCGGGGGTAAGTGAATGGAAGAAGTCCTGGCCCGGGCCCAAAAGGTGGCCGAGGAGGCGGAGGTCTACCGGGTATCCTCGGAAGAGACCCAGGTCCGCTTCGAGGCCAACCGGCTCAAGCAGCTCCAGACCAACCAGCAGACGAGCCTGGCCCTGCGCATCGTCAAGGGCGGCCGCATCGGCTACGCCACGATGACCGGCGCCGTGGACGCTGACGCGCTGGTGGCCAGCGCCGTGGAGACCGCCGAGTTCGGCACGCAGGCCAGGTTCCAGCTGCCCGGGGCGACCGACTACCCGGCGGTGGCTATCTTCGACCCCGCCGTCGAGGCCGTGTCCATCAGCGACATGATTCACCTCGGCGAGACGATGGTGGCCACGGTGACCCGGCATACCCCCGGCATCATCTGCGAGGCGGGGGCGAGCCGGGGGGGTTATCCAGGTGCGCATCATTAACTCCCGCGGCGGGCAGGCGGAATACCGCAAGAGCTTCTTCAGCCTGGATATCGAGGGTAACCTGATAGAAGAAACGGACATGCTCTTCGTCGGCGAGACCGAGAGCTCCTGCCATCCGCTATCGGACACCCGGAAACTGACCGATGCCGTGCTCCGTCAGCTCGACCTGGCGAAAAACAAAGCCGCGGTGCCCACAGGGCCGCTGCCGGTTGTCTTCACCCACCACGGGGTCGCCAGCGCCCTGGTCATGCCGCTGATGTCCGCTTTCAACGGCAAGATGGTCCTGGAGGGCGCCTCCCCGGTGGGCAATAAGATGGGACAGGCTTTCTTCGATAGGAAGTTAAGCCTGCGGGACGACCCCACCCTGGAGTTTCGCCCGGGGAGTCGGCCCTGCGACGACGAGGGAGTCCCCAGCCAGCGTACCTCGCTGGTGGAGGGCGGTATCGTGGCCGGCTTCCTCTACGACCTCCAGACGGCCGCCCTGGCCGGCACTAAAAGCACCGGCAACGGCAGCCGGAGTCGCGGCGGCCTGCCCAGCCCCTCCCCCGCCACCTTCACCATCGGCGCGGGGGACACGTCTTTCGACGACATGGTAGCGGACATCAAGGAAGGACTGGTCATCGAGCAGCTGATGGGGGCGGAGCAGGGTAATATCCTCGGCGGTGATTTCAGCGGCAACGTTTTGCTGGGCTACAAGGTAGAAAATGGTAAAATAGTGGGCAGGGTGAAGGATACCATGGTCTCCGGCAATATCTATAAGGTGCTAAAAGATATAGCCGCCGTGGGCAGCGAGTCAAAGTGGGTGGGAGGCTTTTTACAGGCCCCGCCCTTCTACTGCCACGGGATTTCGGTGTCCAGCCAGGGGTAAATCAGGGAGGATTCATAGAGCAAAGGGGGAGGAAAGATGGGTGTCACGGTTGATACATCGCCAAAATCAAGACTAGCTACAACACTTCTGGCTTTCTTCCTAGGCGGCATTGGAGTACACCGGTTTTATCTTGGTAAAATAGGAACTGGCATTCTCATGGTTGTTACTTTCGGAGGGTTGGGTATCTGGGCTTTAATCGATTTTATCATGGCAGTGTCTGGTATTATGAGGGATAAGCAAGGACGGCCAATAAAAAAATGGTAGGTGTCATCTTCCCCGTCATTCCCGCGCCGGCGGGAATCCAGTAGTGTAAGAGCAACGCCTTGATTCTCGGGTCAAGCCCGAGAATGACAGATGGATAAAATTAAGAGGAACGTAATATGAGCGGTACGATTAAAATCCAGGCCCGGCCCAAGCTCGATACGCCTAACCTCCTGGCGGCCTGGCCCGGCATCGGCAACGTCGCCATGATAGTCGCCGGCTATCTCAAGAGCAAGCTCGATTTCAAGGAGCTCGGCTACCTGGAACCCTCCGCCTTCTTCGACCCCATCGGGGTGCAGGTCAAGGACAACGTCGTCGAGGCGCCCACCTTCCCCGAGAGCCAGTTCTACTACTGGAAAAACACCGGCGACGGTAGCGACCTGATACTGTTCATCGGGGATGACCAGCCTGCCGCCAAGGGTTACGACCTGGCCAACTGCGTCCTAGACGCCGGCCTGAAGTTCGATGTCCGGCGGGTCTACACCTGCGCCGCGGCGATAACCCGTATCCACCATACCGAACCCCCCAAGGTCTGGGGGGTGGGCACCAGCTACGAAGCTACCGAAGACCTCAAGCAGTACAACCTGGAATTCGCCAGCAACCTCCAGATTGCCGGACTCAACGGCCTGCTGCTGGGCGTGGCCAAGGAGCGGGAGATTGACGGCATCTGCCTGCTCGGGGAGGTGCCCGTTTACGCCAGCCGCGTGCCCAATCCCATGGCGGCGCTGGCCGTGATGAAGGTTCTCACCACTATGCTGGAGGTTAAAATCGACCTGGCCGACCTGGCCAGGATGGCCGTCGAGGCCCGCGAGAGGATAAAGCAGGTGGCGGCCCAGGCCATGGAAGAGTATATCGACTACTTCACCGAGCCGATATGGGAGCGCGGCGAAGACGACGAAGAGGAAGACGAGGACTGACGTCCCGAAGAGATGAGACTGCGTAAAGCCCGCCCCCTGGACGGTCTCCGGGCGCTGGGGGGTAAAGTGATAACCGGGAGCAAGGTCAGGCTCCGCGAGAAGAAGCTGTCCGATGTCCGCACCGACTACGCCTGGCAGTCGGACACGGAGCTGGTCCGGCTGGATGCCGCGCCGCTGCTCACGGCCTCCTTCCCGTTCTACCTGCTGGACTATACCGACCAGCTCCGCCTCCCGGCGCCCCACCGCTACCCCCTGGCCGTGGAGACGCTCGACGGCCGGTTCATCGGCAACTGCACCTGCTACGACATCGATGAGAATAAGGGCGAGGCCCAGCTGGGCATCATGATCGGCGACCGTGCCTACTGGGACCGTGGCTACGGCGCCGATACCGTCAGGACAGTCGTCAACCACGTTTTCATGAACACGGAGCTGCGGCGCATCTACCTCAAGACGCTGGACTGGAACGTACGGGCGCAGCGGTGCTTCGCCAAGTGCGGCTTTATGGCGTGCGGCCAGATGAAACGCAACGGCCACGACTTCGTGCTGATGGAGCTCACCCGGGAGCAGTGGAACAAGCAGCCCGAACACGGCGCGGCTGACTCTTAATACCTGGTGAGGAGGTTAAAAAAGGGGGCGTCTAAGAGGGGCGAAGCCCCTCTTCCTAACCTTCCCCCTCTCCTGATAACCTCGCCAGGAGAGGGGGAAAACAAGGGGGTGAGGTTTAATAATTATGGATAACCTTCCCATCGAGTGGCTCGGCGACCGCGTCCGGATAATCGACCAGACGGAGCTTCCCCAGAAGGAAGTCTACCTGGAGCTGGACGATTATACGAAAATCGCTGCGGCCATCCGTGAGCTCAAGATAAGGGGAGCGCCGGCCATCGGCATCGCCGGGGCCTACGCCGTAGCCCTGGGCGCTTTGAAAATCTCATCGACCACCAGGAGCGATTTCCTCCGCCGGCTGCGCGGCGTCATCGATGCCATCGCCGCCACCCGCCCCACCGCCCGCAACCTCTTCTTCGCCCTGGAACGCATGAGGAAGGTGGCGGAGGCGGGCAAAAGCGTCCTGAAAATAAGGTCGGCGCTGGTGGAGGAGGCCGTCTGCATCCACGGCGAGGAAGCGGACGCCACCATGCAC
>JBDRFW010000023.1:0-5802 GCA_043818415.1 Chloroflexota bacterium
TGGTGGGCGTCAAGCATCGTCCCCAGAAGAATCATCTCTCTTATTCGCCTTCTGCCGACGAGGCGGCCCATGCGCTGCGTGCCTCCCCAGCCCGGCGTCATCCCTATGTCTATTTCCGGGATGCCGAACCTGGAATTTTCAGCCGCGATGACGAAGTCACAAACCATGGTTATTTCCAGGCCGCCGCCGACGGCGGCACCTTCCACCGCGGCAATGGTCACTTTATTAAGGCCCTCAATCTCATCGGCGGTGTGCTGGTAAAGTTTTCCTCTTTCGATGATGTTGGCGGTCGTTCCCCACTTCGGGAATTCGGTAATATCGTCGCCGCCCGAAAAATTTCCTCCCGCCCCTTTAAAAACCACTACCTTGAGGTCATCGTCACTCTTGACGTTGTTGACGGCATCAGCAAATTCCGCGGAGAGTTTGATGCTCAAGGCGTTACACTTTTCAGGTCGGTTAAAGGTTATATAGGCGACGGGACCTTTCTTCTCCAGAATAATTTGAGTGTAAGACATTTAACTCCTTAGTTATTTTTTTAGGCTGTGCTGCGCGCTATTCCGGCGGTATCACACCCCCTTCCCTCGAAAGCTTCACCCGGCTGGCGTTCGTGCACCCGCCCCGGGGCCTCCCGACTCTCTTTCACATTACTCGTTGCGTTTCCTGGCTGTTTCCTCTTCTACCAGGATTCTCCTCAAGACTTTGCCGGCGCCACTCTTGGGCAACTCATCGCGGAATTCCAGTATCCGCGGGCGCTTATAGGAAGCCATGTTGTCTTTAGCCCAGGCCAGTATATCTTCTTCCCGGGTCTTCCCCCGGTACTCCGGCCTGAGCACGACAAAAGCCTTGGGCGTCTCTCCCCGGTAAGGGTCAGGCACCCCGATTACCGATACCTCGGCGATGGCGGGATGTCTGTAAAGCAAATCTTCGATTTCGCTGGGAAAAACGCTGAAACCGGAGCACTTTATGAGCTCTTTCTTACGGCTCACAATAGCGAGGAAGCCCTCTTCATCCATTTTGCCGATGTCTCCGGTATACAGCCATCCCCCCTTTATCTGCTGTTTGGTGTCTTCGGGTTTGTTCCAGTAGCCTTTCATCACGCAGGGACCTTTTATTACCACCTCTCCTTCCTCCCCCGGCTTAAGCTCCTTCAAACCCGTCTCCAGGTCTACAATCTTAATATCGGTGGAAAGAAAGGGTATACCGATGTACCCCGGTTTGCGGTAAGGAATGGGCGTATTGACTCCCCCGGTCAGCGTCTCGGTCAGACCGTAGCCTTCGCCCACGAAAGCCTTCGGAAGCAGCCGCTTCAGCCTCTCTTCGGCAGCGGCGGGCAGCGGCGCTCCCCCCTCCCAAACGAGACGGAGACTACTGAGGTCGTACTGCCCCGTTTCAGGCCAGTCGAGCAGGGCGGTGTACATCGTGGTAATCGTGTTTATAACGGTGCACCTGTACTGTTCTATAGCCCCGGCTAATACCTCGGGTGAAAACCTGGCCAGGATAACCAGGCGCCCCCCGGAGACCAGCGCGGCACACATGGAATGGACCATCCCGGCAACGTGAAAGAAAGGCATTACACCCGTGTGGACATCGTCCCTGGTGTAGCCGAACCACAGCGGCACGGCGGCAGCATTGTGGGCCAGGGTGTAATGAGTAATGACCGCCCCTTTGGGCAGTCCCGTCGTCCCGCCGGTATATTGCAGCAACGCGATATCCTCTCTTAAATCGCCGACCCTGGATGCCGCCTCCACCGGAGATTTCTTTAAAAACTCCAGAAAGTCCAGTGCTTGGGGAAACGTCTTCCCCGGTTGCTCCATCTCAGAAGGCAAAGGCAGTCCGGGCTTCTCCGGCAGATAGTCTCCGGGAGAGGTTAAAATGACGTTCTTGAGCCTTATCCGGCCTTCAGCCCGTTTTATTTCAGGATACAGGTAGTCCAGGGCCACCAGGGTCTCGGCGCCGGAATCGTTAATCTCATACTCCAGTTCGGCACTTTTGAACATCGGGTTCAAGGATACGATAATCGCCCCGGCCTGAAGAGCCCCGAAATAGCTTATTACAAACTGGGGGCAGTTCTGCATGAACAGGGCCACCCGGTCGCCCTTCTTGACGCCGAGACTGCTTAAGCCTCCGGCAAACCGGTCAATCGCCCGGCTTAGCTCTTGATACGTCACGTCATATCCGTAAAAACTTAAAGCGACCTTACCCGGCGTCGCCGTGACGTTGTCTTTGAAATACCGGAGTATAGAGTCCCGCGGTTTAAAAACCATCGGAATCCGGGGGTCCCACACCGATGACCAGGGTTTCTGCATACTTTTAGCCCCAGACACGCCTGCCCTTTCGTGGTGTGCCAACAGGAATATCGCACGCCCGTTTTCGGCGTTACCAGGCGGCCCGGTCTGGTTAAGGCAGCCGCGCCGGACATCCTTCAGCTATTGGACAATCTGCATCACGCCCGGCCGGATGACGGAGAGGTGAGAGAAGGCTTCTTTCTCGGTAGCTCCGTGCCAGTGAGGCTCCTTGGCCGGGATGAATATGAGCGTGCCCGGCGTCACTTCCCAGCGTTCTTTCTCCGTGGCCACCACGCCCTTGCCCCTGGTGACGTATAATACTTGCGGATAATCGTGGGTGTGGAGCTGACACCTGGCCCCGGCGCTGAAGTTGACCATGGCCGCGCCGACCTGTTCCGTGTCGTCCTTGCCGACGAGGCTCTGCAGGTGTACCTTGCCGCCGATAAAAAGCGGGTCAGACATTTCCATCGCTTTTTCGTCGTCGATTTTCACTATTTTCATTGATTTACCTCCCGTATTTATTATTCGATTGTCATGGCTGGAAACGCAACTTCACCCCGGTCAGCTCTTCCAAACGCCAGACGTGAGTCGCCAGGGATTTTTTAGCGAGACCGGAAGCCCTGCCTTCAACGTAGCACTGCTCCACGGTGGCGGCAACGGGGGACGGTATCCCGTAACCCCTGGCGAGTGTCATCGCCAGGCCAACGTCCTTGGCCGCCAGGCCCAGCTCGAAAGCAGGCTCAAAGTTTCCCTTTAAAATGCTGATGGGCCAGACTTCCTGCAGTTGAAAATTGTTGCCGGAACCGGAGGTGACAGCCTCCCAGAGTTTCTGGGTATCCACGCCGGCTTTTGCACCCATGACGAAGGCCTCGGCATTAATATAGGTGCAGGTCAGGGAGATAAGGTTGTTGACCAGCTTGGTGACGTTGCCGCAGCCGGAATCCCCCATGTGCAATACTTTCTTGCCGATGTGTTCCAGGATACCAACGACTTTTTTGAACGTGTCCGGAGCACCGCCCACCATAATCGTCAGAGTGCCGTTCTCCGCGCGCGGCGAGCCGCCGGTTACCGGTGCGTCCATTACCGAAACTCCTTTTGCCCCGGCGTCCCCGGCTACCCGGCGGGTGGTGCCGGGCAGGCTGGTGCTCATGTCGACGTAAATATCGCCCTTCTTCCAACCGGCCATAAGCCCATCGGGACCGTAAACAACCTGCTCGACCTCGGGAGGCCCGGGTAACATCGATATCACCACCGGGCATGACTCGGCCACTGCTTTGGGGGTATTAGCCCACCTGGCTCCCCGGTCTAAAAGAGCACGGGCGGCATCCCTGTTGATATCGTTGACGGTCAATTTATAGCCCGCATCGAGCAAACGTTTTGCCATCCGGCTTCCCATTTGCCCGACTCCAATGAAGCCAATATCCATTGATTCCCCCTTTCCATCCTTATATTTAAGTCCTTTTCACAATCGCAGGTGGTTATCAAGGTGCCGCGGCCCGGGTCATCGCATAAACATATATTCAAGGGTGATAACGCACCCGGAATTCCGGGCCGGGGCCAGGGGCGAACAGCCCCGCCTTTTAAAGACAGGCGATGAGCAAGTACTTGCTATATATATCTGGTCACCTTTATATCCCCGGGGTTCACCGGAGAACTAATCTTTCGGACGTCATGAACCGGGGCTCTACCGGAGTTTCAACCTATTTAAAGCCGTACCATGTGGTGACTTCGTCCAGCGGCTCTCTTCGGCTGCGACTTTGATTTACGGGGTTATCCCAATCGGCATAGCCAATGGCTATTCCCAGCGCAATGAGCTTGGAATCGGGTATGGGCACTGCTTTTCTGATGATGTCCGGAAATACCACGGCGGACGCTTGCGCGACGGTTGACAGCCCGGAGTTGGTGGCAAGCAACATGATGTTCTGTACCGCCGCGCCGCAGTCATACAATGACCACGCGTTAATCCCCCCCGACTGATAATAGAAAGCCCGGTCGATGAGGAGGTAGATAACCACCGGGGCATCATGGTTCTTGTAGTTCTGCCGGCGGCGGTAATCTTTGTCCTGCTCCGTCGTCCGGTCCGTGGCGGACAGGTTGCGTATCCGGGAGATATAGGGTTCGGGAAACTCGTAAGGGCGCGCGATGTCCGGTGTCCGCTCGTCCGCCTCCCTTTCGACAAAGCCTTTCTTTATTTCCTCCAGCGGTTTGCCGGTAACTACGGCAAACTGCCAGGGCTGCGTGTTGGCCCATGATGGCGCCCGCAGGGCCTGCTCGATGATTTTCCTTAAAAGCTCCGGCGGAACCGGGTCCGGCTTAAAACCACGGGTGGTCATCCTCTCTTTGATGGCTTCGGTGACATCCATACTTAATTAACTCCCCACTTATCAACGGTCGGAATTTTACAGCGATAACTATATACGTTTCCATGCGGTTAAGTCAAGTTGATAAACCATGCCCGGCAGGCAGAAGGTTACGAAGAAGCTCCCGGAGGGTCCGGCCGGTTCTCCGGTTTAAAATAGCGGGCTAACGGAAGAGGCTGGTCCGGGGTAAGGTGAGGGAAAATTGACTTTGGCCTCGGTGGAGGTATAAAATTAGCTTCATAGACGAACAAGCAGGCGAATGAAGGGCCGGGATGAGACGCCGGCTGAAGGCGGCATCCGGTCCGGGAGCCAGAATAATCCCTGGTTAAGAAAGAATTTACTCAGGGGGGCGATATGTCTGAAAAAGAAAAGTCCATGGAGAAGCGGTGGGGGAGGTATCAAGAACTCACGGGTTACACTGACGAAGAACTGGCTGTCTTCCGCTCCTTTCCCCAAAACGTTAAGGCCATCGAAGCCTCACCGTTGATGGCGAATTACGAGGTCGTATTCGAGGTTATCGAGTCCGCCAACTGCATAGCTGAATACGAGGTGGGAGACACGTTCCGCGTTGACCCTTTTGGGTTCTTGGTAAAGGACCAGTGCCCTCCGAAACTATGCACCGGCGCTATCTTTGCTTTTAAGCCATTGATTGGGTACGCGTGGCAGGCCTTTTTCGACGGCAGCACGCAGATTTTCCACAACACGATTACCTGTCCGGATGTCGGCGTCCACTGCGGAGGAACGGGAGAAATTACGATGAGGGCCCATGCCGTACCGAGAGGGCAAGAATTCAAAAAATAGCCGCCAACGCCGGAGCAATCCGGCCCGCCGGTTACGGGGAACGTGTGGATGTGGCGGCGGCTGGTAAACGGCGGGCAGTCCTGGTCCAAATATGTTGACATTAGGGGATTTGATATCGTGAATGAATTCAGCCTGATGGGGAAAATCGCCGTGGTGACCGGGGGCGGTAGCGGCCTGGGCAAGGAAATATGCCTCGCCCTGGCTGGAGCCGGAGCGGACGTAGTGATAGCAGGCCGCCGTCCCGGTCCAATCAATGAAGTGGCCGCAGAAATCGTAAAGTCCGGTCAAAGGGCCGCGGCGATACCTACCGATGTTACTGACTCCAGGCAGGTCAACAGCCTGATAGAAAAGACCCT
>JBDRFW010000024.1:0-10942 GCA_043818415.1 Chloroflexota bacterium
CCGGCCCCACCCCCCGTGAGTCCGGGAGAGGTCAAGGTCAGCCTCACCGTGCAGATAGCCTACGGCATCAGGTAGTCGGGTTTCCGGCCGCCATTTCCGCCGATATTGCGCTTATCTTATGACAAGTGTTAGAATGCTATCAGGCAGGCAGGTCTCATCAGGGGGTAAGAGGTGTTTACCGGAATCGTCGCCGAGGTAGGCAATATCGTCGCCGTGACCCCGGAAAAGCTGGCCATCAGCGCCGGCGGGGTCGTGGCGGGCCTGGTGCCGGGCGGCAGCATCGCCGTCAACGGCGTCTGCCTGACGGTGACCGACCTCACCGAAAAGTCCTTCTCCGTTGACGTCATGCCGGAGACTTTAAAGCGCACCAACCTCGGCATGCTCCGCCCCGGCGACAGGGTCAACCTGGAGAGGCCCCTCGGATTGGGGGGCGAGGTGGGGGGCCACCTGGTACAGGGCCACATCGACGGCACCGCCCGGATAGCCTCGATTATCCCGGAGGGCGAGGCCCTGATTATGAAATTCGAGGCCGCCCCGGAGCTGCTGCGCTACATCGTGGATAAGGGCTTTATCGCCGCGGACGGCGTGAGCCTGACCGTGGTCGGCAAGGACAGTACTTCCTTCCGGGTGTCCATCGTCGGCTTTACCCGCCGGCATACTATCCTTAACGACAGGAAGGCGGGCGACACGGTCAACCTGGAGCTGGATATCATCGGGAAATACGTGGCCGAGTTCACCCGGCCGGCCGCACCCGGCCTGACCGCCGAGTTTCTCAAGGAGCACGGCTTCGCGGTGAACTGACCGAACCGGGCAAGTGAGGTGATTTAACAAAATGGGACTGGCAGCCATTCCGGAAGCGATTGAAGATATCAAAAACGGCAAGTTCGTCATCGTCGTTGACGACGAGGACCGGGAAAACGAGGGCGATTTCATCATGGCCGCCGAGAAGGTCACCCCGGAGGCCATCAACTTCATGGCGGTACATGGTCGCGGCCTTATCTGCATGCCCGTCACCGGCGAACGCCTGGACGAGCTCAAAATACCCATGATGGCCAGCAACAATACCTCCAAGTTCACCACCGCTTTCGCCGTATCCGTCGAGGCCAAGCACGGCACCAGCACCGGCATCTCTGCCGCGGACCGGGCCACCACGGTACACGTGCTCATCGACCCCGCCACCCGGCCGGAGGACATCGTCATGCCGGGGCACATGTTCCCCCTGCGGGCCAGGGACGGCGGCGTGCTGGTGCGGGCGGGGCAGACCGAGGCGACGGTCGACCTGGCCCGGCTGGCGGGCCTCTACCCGGCCGGCGTCTGCTGCGAGATTATGAATGAAGATGGCACCATGGCCCGGCTGCCCCAGCTGGAAGTGATTGCCCGGAAGTTCGACCTGAAAATCATCAGCGTGGCCGACCTCATCGCCTACCGCTACCGCCACGAGAAGCTGGTGCACCGCGTCGCCGAGGCCAAGCTGCCGACCCCCTACGGGAACTTTACCGTCATCGCCTACAAGAGCCAGACTGACACCGCCGAGCACATCGCCCTGGTCATGGGCGACGTGGCCACCGACGAGCCGGTGCTGGTGCGGGTGCACAGCCAGTGCCTCACCGGCGACGTCTTCGACAGCCTGCGGTGCGACTGCGGCGACCAGATTAAGATGGCCATGGAAAAAATCGCCGGGGAGGGGCGGGGCGTCGTCCTCTACATGCGGCAGGAAGGCCGCGGCATCGGCATCCACAACAAGATAAAGGCCTATGCCCTCCAGGACGCCGGCATGGACACCGTGGAAGCCAACCTCTCGCTCGGCTTCGCGGCAGATTTACGCGACTACGGCATCGGGGCGCAGATACTGGCCGAGCTGGGACTGCGCAACATGCGGCTGATGACCAACAACCCCAAGAAGATGAGCGGCCTGGAAAGCTACGGGCTCAAAATAACCGAGATAGTGCCCCTGGTCACCGAGCCCAACCCGCACAACCGCCGCTACCTCCAGACCAAGCAGAAGAAACTGGGACATCTCTTGAAGGTCTCAGATAGCACCGAGGACTAAAATAAGACAAGGGAGACAGCTATGAGCAAGCAGTACGAGGGCATGCTACTGGGGAAAGGGCTGAAGTTCGGGGTGGTGGTCTCGCGTTTCAACGAGTTCTTCAGCAAGAAGCTGCTGGAAGGGGCCCGGGACGGCCTGCTGCGCCACGGCGTGGCGGAAACCGATATCGAGGTGGCCTGGACGCCCGGCTCCTTTGAAATCCCGCTGATTGCCCAGAAAATGGCCCAGTCCAAGAAATACGATGCCGTTATCTGCCTGGGGGCGGTCATCCGCGGCGGGACGCCTCACTTCGACTATATCGCGGCGGAGGTAACCAAGGGAATCGCCCAGCTGAACCTGAGCACCGGCGTGCCGGTAATCTACGGAGTTATTACTACCGATACGCTGGAGCAGGCGGTGGAGCGCTCCGGGACCAAGGCCGGCAACAAGGGCTTCGATGCGGCCGCCAGCGCCATCGAGATGGCCAACCTGGTAAAGTCGCTGGGCTAGGGAGCCATCGCCGGAGCGGCGCAGACCGGCGGCAAACGGTCGGCCCACGGCCTCGCCTCTTCCAGCTGCCCGGCCAGGCGGAAGAGGGTAGCCTCATCACCGTATCTACCGACGAACTGCATACCGATGGGCAGTCCGGCATCGTTCCAGAAGAGCGGGACAGACATGGCCGGCTGGCCGGTGGCGTTAAACAGCGGGGTATAGGCGGCAAACTCGAAGGCCTGTTCCGTGAAGGCTTCCACCCCGCCGAATCGGTTAATCAGACCGCCGGCATTCAGCCTCGCCAGGAACTTCATGACCGCGGCCTGGACACCCTTTACCTGAGACGAACCGGTAATCACGGGCGGCATGGCGGCCGTCGGCGTCAAGAGGACATCATAATCCTGGAAAAACCTCCCCATCTTGCGGGACTCGCTCTGGATAAGGTTAAGAGCCCCCGATAAGGCGGACGCCGGGAAATGCCTGCCGAGCAGGCCGCTGACCCAGGTGACCGTCTCAAAGTCTTTACAGGATACTTTACGCCCGGAGACCGCTGCGGCCTCCTCGATAGTCGCCCTCATTTCACCGCAGACAACCGTAACAAAAGCGCGGGCCAGGGCCTTACCGTCTATCCGGGGCGCCGCTGCCACTACCTCATGGCCCAGCTCACCGCAGAGTTTGGCCGCGTCCTCCAGTCCCCTGATACAATTTTCGGCAACGGTACGGCCGAAGAAAGGCTCGGCCGTGAAGGCGATGCGCAGCTTCCCGGGGTCGGCGCCGACCTCACTGAGAAAAGAACGCCCCGGCGGCACGGCGCAGTAAGGCGCACCGACGTCGACCCCGGCCGTGGCATCGAGCATGGCGGCGCTGTCACGCACCGAACGGGTGATGACGTGTTCACAGGCAAAGCCGCGCCAGGCATCCCCGTAGTCAGGCCCCTGCGGAGTGCGTCCCCGGGTCGGCTTGAGACCGAAAACGCCGCAGCAGGACGCCGGAACCCGGATAGAACCGCCACCGTCATTCCCGTGGGCCAGGGGGACCATTCTTGCCGCCACTGCGGCCGCGCTGCCACCGCTGGAACCGCCGGGATTGCGGGACAGGTCCCAAGGGTTGTTGCAGGGGCCGAAAAGCTCCGGCTCGGTGACGAAAGCCAGCCCGAACTCCGGTAAATTGGTCTTGCCGATGATAATAACGCCGGCCGCTTTGAACCGCCGGACCAGCTCGCTATCATGGTCGGGGATAAAGTCTTTGAGGAACCGGCTGCCGCCGGTCAGGGGGACTCCGGCGTACGATGCCATCAGGTCTTTCAACAGGAAGGGGACACCCTGGAAAGGACCTTCCGGGAGGTTTCCGGCGGCAGCTTGGCGGGCCGGCTCATATATTTTGTGGACGACGGCGTTAAGCTGCGGGTTGAGCCTCTCGACGCGACTTATCGCCTCTTCAACCAGCTCCCCCGGCTTGACCTCTTTCCGGCGCACGAGTTCGCCCAGGCCGAGTCCGTCATATTTATCATAATCACTGAATCCGCTGGCCATAAACCACCTCCCGTTCTCTCCGGCAGGATTAATCGAGAGAATCCAGGGACAGCCAATATCCTCGCTCGAACCGCTGGTGGGCTGGTGGTCAATCGGTAACCTTGTAAACGGTGTCGCCGGGCCTGACGCGGTCGGGGACCTTGATACCCACGGAGTTGCCTTTCTTGCTCTGGGTGACATCCTTGTTGTCAATCTGCATGGATTCAACGACCATCTCGACGTCCGTGGTGTGTCCCTTGATATGAATCTTGTCCCCCACCTTGAGCTTGCCGGACATATCGATGCCGGCCACCACCGGTCTGGCAAAGAAGTCCATCACCTTGCCGACTTCTTTCTCGGGCATTTGACTTCCCTCCTTGGCAATTACTGCCGGTGAACTTTACTTCGTGTTAAGGATTATACCCCGCTACTTTTTATAAATCAATACTTTTGACATCCCTCCCTCCCGCACCTTATAATGGGTCTGAATCTTATTTCAGGAGAAACCTTTCTTGGCCAAACCGGATAAAACGGGACCGGTAGAAGACGAAGCGGCGCCGGATGTCGCGCGGATTGTCAACCGCCTCGACATGCTGGACCGGCGCCTGGACAACGTCGACTCTATCGTGTCCGCCGTCGCCGAGCGGGTGATGCGGCAGCCACTTACGCTCCACGTGACCTGCTCCCGGTGCGGCCATAAGATAGAAATCACCCTCATCGGCACCGAAAAGCCGAGTCCTTAGCATCACGGCCTGATGCGCAACCTTTTATTAACAGGGGGTAATGTATGGCGATAGCTGGTAGAATCAACCAGACCAAGTACAACGTCTTCCGCTGGCGCTACGAGCTGAGCGTGCCCAAGAAGCTGGCCCTGGCCCTGGGCATGGCGGCGCTGACCGGACTGCTGGCCCAGGCCAGAGTCCCCCTGCCCTGGAGTCCCGTGCCGGTAACGGGGCAGACCTTCGCCGTGCTCCTGGCGGGCGTGCTGCTGGGGCGGTGGTGGGGCGGCGTCAGCCTGGCCCTCTACGCCGGGCTCGGCATGGCCGGCGTCCCCTGGTTCGCCGGCCTGCACGGCGGCCTTGCCTACCTGGCCGGACCCACCGGCGGCTACATCGTCGGCTTTATCCTGGCGGCCCTCTTTTTGGGCTACCTCACCGATAAATACGTGCGGTCGAGGAGCTTCCTGAGCATGCTGGGGCTGATGCTCCTGGCCAATTTCATCCTTATCTACGTCCCCGGACTCCTCCAGCTGGGACTCTGGCTCAACCTGGTGAAGGGCGAGCCGGCCAGCTTCAGCGCCCTGCTCATGATGGGAGCGATACCCTTCATCGCCGGCGACGTCACCAAGGCCGTCGCCGCCGCGCTGATTGCCCGGGGCGTCACCCCGAAGGCACCCTACGGCCGCGAGGTGGACGGGGATAAATGGGCGGGGTGGCGCCTGCCGTAACGGCCGGTCAACCCGCGATATTTACCGGGAGCTCCGGCGGGTAAACAGGACGAAGGCCAGCGTGCACAGCACGACGAAGACCGCCGAGAAGTAGAAGGCCGCCCGGACGCCGAGCCAGTCGACTATCGCGCCTGCCAGAATGGGGGCGATGGACTGTCCCGCGCCCATCCCCATGCTGAACACGGCCATGGCCATGCCCATGCCGTACTTCCTGCCTTCGTCGACGACCATCGCCGTGGCCGAAGGCAGGGCAACCCCATCGGCGCAGGTGCTGATGGCCAGGAAGACCAGCAGGGGCCAGAAACCACCGGCCGACGGCACCAGCGCCATGGCCAGGACGATCCCCAGTCCACCCGTAACGACGATTAACCGGCGGTTAAAACGGTCGGCAAGCCGGCCGGTGTAAAGCTGTATTACGGCCGCCCCGATGACCACCACCGTCAGGATGGTGCCGATAAGGGAAGGCCTCAGGCCGAGGAACATGGCGCCGAAGAGGGGAAGAAAGCTCAGCACGATGGCCCGACTGCCGGAAATCCCCATATTCAGGCTGAAAAGACCCCGCGCTCTGCGACTCGCAATCGCTTCCCGGAATGACGACCTCTCTTCGGGCGTCCGGCGGCGGCGCGGGATTTCCGGCAGGAACCGGGCCACCCCGATGAAGGCCAGGCAATTCAGTCCTCCCATGGCGTAGAAAGCGGCATCCATCCCGAAGTACTGGGCCAGGAGGCCGCCCATCAGCGGGCCGCCGCCCCACCCCGCGAAGAAAGTGGTGTTGAGAATCCCCATCCATTTCCCCTCCTCCCCCGCCGGGGTGATATCCCCCAGATAGGCCTGGGCCATGGGCTGGATCATGCTGGCGGCGGCCCCCTGAAGCAGCCGTATCACCAGCAGGACGGCCACGCTGTCCGCCAGGACGTAAGCGAACGACGACAGGGCGAAAATAAAGAGGCCGATGGACATCACCAGCTTCTTGCCGCGGCGGTCGGAGAGGCGCCCGGCGAAGGGCTGCAGGATGGTGCGGGAGATGGCGTAACCGGCGAAGATGACGCCCACCCAGAAACCGCTGGCCCCCAGGTTCTCGGCATAGATGGGCAGCAGCGGCGCAATGATGCCGAGACCCAGCATCGAGGAGAAGATAGACAGACCCAGCACCGGAAAGACGGCCTTGATATTGGGGGTCACGGCGTAGTGTAGCACATCGGCGGCGAGACTGTAAAAAAATTATCGGATTACGACAGTCCTCCGTAATTGCGCCTGCGGGCCATCGTTGCTATAATAAATCCGGTGAACAAGTCAGAAAAACCGGAAACGATGCGCCACTCCGCCTCCCACGTCATGGCCGGGGCCGTGCTGTCCCTCTTCCCGGACGCCAGGTTCGGCATCGGGCCGGCCATCGAGGACGGCTTTTACTACGACTTCGATTTGCCGCGCTCCCTCACCCCCGAAGACCTCCCCGTCATCGAGGAGAAGATGCGCGAGATAATCAAGGCCGACCTGCCCTTCAAGCACCGCGAGCTCCCCCGTGACGAGGCCAGAAAGCTTTTCGCCACCCAGCCCTACAAGATGGAGCTGCTCGAGGAAATCGACGACGATAAAGTGGGGGTCTACGAGCAGGGTAACTTCGTGGATTTATGCCGCGGCCCGCACGTCAGCTCCACCGGGGAAATCGGGGCTTTCAAGCTCACCGGCATCGCCGGCGCCTACTGGCGGGGCGACGAGCACAACGCCATGCTCCAGCGTATCTACGGGGTGGCCTTCAAAAGCCAGTCCGAGCTCGAAGAGCACCTCGCCCGGCTGGAGGAGGCCAAAAAACGCGACCACCGCAAGCTGGGCCGGGAGCTGGAAATATACATGTTCGATGACGAGGTCGGGCCGGGACTGCCGCTCTGGCTGCCCCGCGGCGGTGCCATGATCGAGGAGATAGAGAAGCTGGCCAAGGAGATGGAGTTCAAGTACGGCTACGTGCGCGTCCGCACGCCCCACGTCACCAAGGAAGACCTCTTCAAGCGCAGCGGCCACCTGCCCTACTACGCGGACAGCATGTTCCCGCCCATGGAGCTGGAGGGCGTGAAATACTACGTCAAGCCGATGAACTGCCCCATGCACCACAAGATATTCGCCAGCCGGTCGCGCAGCTACCGCGACCTCCCCATACGCATCGCCGAGTACGGCGAGTGCTACCGTTACGAGAAGTCCGGCGAGCTTTTCGGGCTGATGCGGGTGCGCTCCATGCAGATGAACGATGCCCATATCTACTGCTCGGAAGACCAGTTCGAGCAGGAGTTCGCCAACGTGGTCTTCCTTTACCTGGAGTACTTCAAGATTTTCAACATCACCGAGTACTTCATGCGCCTGAGCACCCACCACCCCAGCGGCCTGGGTAAGAAATACGTGGGAAACGGGGCGATGTGGCTCAAGACCGAGGACATGGTGCGGCAGTCCATGAAGAAAAACAACATCACCTACGATGAAGTGCCCGACGAGGCCGCCTTCTACGGCCCCAAGATAGACGTCCAGGTGAAGAGCGCCATCGGGCGGGAGTTCACCCTGGCCACCAACCAGGTCGATTTCTCACAGTCGGAGAGCTTCGACCTCAAGTTCATCAACCGGGAGGGTAAAGAGGAGCGGCCCCTGATTATCCACCGTGCCCCCCTGGGCACCCACGAGCGCCTCATCGGCTTTTTGCTGGAGCACTACGGCGGCGCCTTCCCGACATGGCTGGCGCCGGTGCAGGTCAGGGTGGTTCCCGTGGCCGACCGCCACATCGAGCACGCCCGCGGGCTGGAGGCCGAACTCAAGGGCCGCGGCATCCGGGTGGAGGTGGACGACCGCTCCGAGCGGATGAACCTCAAAATCCGGCAGGCGCAGCTGGACAAGGTGCCCTACATGCTCATCATCGGGGACAAGGAGGCGGCGGACAACTCGGTATCCGTACGGCGGCGCAGCGGGGAGCAGCTGCCCCCCCAGCCCTTTGCCGCCTTTCTGGCATCCCTGAGCGAGGAAATCGCCGCCAAGGCCTGAAACCGGCGGCGACGCCAAATTCTGCACTCGGGTAGTTGATTTACCCATCGGGAATATGATATAGTTTTTATTCGTAGGACACTGTACTTAGAGGAGGCTTGAAAGGACATAATTAAGCAACTTCGTGTCAACGAGCGAATTATCGCTAAAGAGGTGCGCCTGGTTGGGGAGAAGGGTGAGCAACTGGGAATTATGCCCTTGATTCAGGCACGGGAAACGGCGAGAAAGAACAATCTCGACCTCGTCGAGGTAGCCCCCACGTCGGTCCCCCCGGTCTGTCGACTTCTCGATTACGGCCGGTACAAGTACGAGCAGCAGAAGAAAGAGCAGCAGGCGAAGAAGAGCCAGAAGGTATCGCTCCTCAGGGAAATTCGCATGCGACCCAAGATAGGAATTCATGATTTCGAGGCCAAGGCCCGGACGGCCAGAAAGCTGCTGGCGGACGGGGCCAAGGTAAAGGTAACGTTGATGTTCCGGGGCAGGGAAATCACCCACCCCGAGTTGGGCTGGAAAATACTCCAGCGGATGGCGGAAAGACTGAACGATATCGCCACGCTGGAACGCCAACCGGCGATGGAGGGGCGGCGGATGGATATCATCATGGCGCCGGCCGGTACCAAGCCCAAGGTAAAAGTAGAAGCGAAGGAAACCGAAAATGCCGAAACTCAAAACGCATAAAGGGGCCAAGAGCCGCTTCCACGTGACGGGCAGCGGCAAGATTATGAGGGTCAAGGGACCCAAGAGCCACCTGCGCACCAAGAAAGCCAAGCGGGTGCGCCGCCAGTTAGACGAGATGATTCCGCTGAATTCCCGGGACCGCAAGCGCATCTCCAGACTGATACCCTACGGGGCCTGATAGACGGGAGGAAAGTTCTTTGCCGAGAGTTAAAAGAGGAGTAACCTCTCACCACCGCCATAAGAAAGTGCTGGCCCTGACGAAGGGCCACCAGGGCACCAATCACCGCCTCATCAAGCGCGCCAACGAGTCGATGCTGCACTCGTTGAGCTATGCCTATTTCCACCGACGCGAGCGCAAGGGAGATATGCGCCGACTCTGGATTTTACGGGTCAACGCCGCCTGCCGCGCCCGGGGAATGACCTACAGCCAGTTCATGGACGGGCTCAAGAAGTCCGGAATCGAGATAAACCGCAAGATGCTGGCCGATATGGCCGTCCGGGAGCCGGAAAACTTTAGCAGCCTGGTAACCGTGGCTGGAGGGAAAACCCAGGACTAGCCGAGACCACCCCGAACCGAACCCCCACTTAATTTCCCCTTCCCTTCGCCAGAGGAAGGGGAAATTTTTAGGCGGCGCGGATAATGATAGAGAAAATCGAAGAGATAAAAGCGGAAGCCCTGGAAAAGCTCGGCGGCATCGGCGATGTTAAGGAGCTGGAGGCCTGGCGCGTCCGGTACCTGGGCAAGAAGAGTTCCCTTACGCAGATTCTGCGGGGTCTGGCGGCGCTCTCCCTGGAAGAGAGGAAGGCCGCCGGCGCCGCCGCCAACCGGCTCAAAAGCCTCCTGGAGACCAGCGCCGAGCAGAAGAGCCAGCAGCTGCGCGACGCCCGCCTGACCTCGACGGCGCAGCAGGAAGCCATCGATATCAGCCTGCCCGGCCGGCCCTATCCGGTAGGTCGCCGGCACCCCATCACCCAGACGATTAACGAGATATGCGGCATCTTCGTCTCCATGGGCTTCCAGGTGCTGGAAGGCCCGGACGTGGAGCTGGACTACTACAACTTCGAGGCCCTGAACATCCCGGCGGAGCACCCCTCGCGCGACTCCATGTCGACGTTCTGGGTGGACATGAAAAAAGACGGCAAGCAGCCGCTGCTGCGCACGCACACCACGGCCGTCACCGCCCGGACGCTGGAGCGCCTCGAGCCGCCGATTAGGGCGGTCGAGGTGGGCAAGGTCTACCGCTACGAGGCCACCGACGCCACCCACCTCTCCATCTACTACAACATCGACGGCATCGCCGTGGATAGGGGCATCACCATGGCCGACCTCAAGGGGACGCTGTACGAGTTCGCCCGCCGCTTCTTCGGGGAGGACCGGAAGGTGCGCTTCCGCGTCGATTACTTCCCCTTCGTCGAGCCGGGCGTGGAGATGGCCATCGAATGCCTGGCCTGCCGCGGCGCGGGCTGCCGACTCTGCGGGAGCTCCGGCTGGCTGGAAATACTCGGCGCCGGCATGACCCACCCGGACGTCCTGCGGCGCGGCGGCATCGACCCCAGAGTTTACAGCAGCTACGCCTTCGGCATCGGCATCGACCGCCTGCCCATGCTGCGCTACGGCATCGACGATATCCGGCACTTTTATAACAACGACCTCCGGTTTTTAAGGCAGTTCTAGATGAAAGTACCGCTCAACTGGATGAAGGACTACGTGGACGTTACCCTGCCCGCGGCCGAGCTGGCGGAAAGGCTGACGCTGGCCGGCTT